>JAOACK010000078.1 GCA_026417875.1 Thermodesulfovibrionales bacterium
AGATGTGTATAAGAGACAGGTTCTTCTCTTCGTTTAAGCACTGTCCCGAAAATATTAATCCCGAACATTACCCAGAGAGTTACTACAGCAATATCAAGGAGCCACTCAAGTTCTGCATATTCAAGAGACTGGGTATGTCCTGAAAGAAGGCTGAGTGCAGCAAGAGCTATAGCGGCATTAAAAAAATACAGATGAGCTCTCGCGAGTTTTGGAAAGGCCAGCGGTCTTCTGCAGAGCCTCATGGTAATGTAATAAAAGGTTCCGAAAATAGCACCCACTCCAAAACCGAAGGCAAGACCATTTGTGTGTACAGCTCTCAATCTCCCAAAGGTAAAGTAAGGGGGTATATTGGCTGCTGGATGCCACATCTGGACCGATATCCAGAGCCCAATCAATATTCCCACAACACCCCAGAAAATTGAGGAAAGGATAAATCCCTTTACCGTCTCGTGGTCATAACGGTAATCATCCATAACTCCCCCATATGATTTACAGTTATCAAGCCTCTCAGGAGGCTCTGATTTCATTCTATCATAAGTAGAATTTGAGATTACAGGATAATTGTAGTCCTCTTTAGCTCCTGCTGTCAATAGGGTAGATTTTTTTTATAAAAATATGTAAAAATAAAAAAAATCCTTATGACTGGTTTAAGCCAGAAATAAATCTGAGGAGGTTTGACCATGTATCTTGTTAAGGTGGATAGTGCAAAATGTGAGGGCTGTGAAGAATGTGTAAATGTGTGCCCTCAAGGTGTCTTCAGAATGGTTGATGGAAAGTCTGACCCCTACCAGACAAGTGAGTGTGTTTTCTGTGAGAGCTGTATAGGGGTTTGCCCTACGCAGGCTATCACTATCATAGAAATGTAAAATTTAAAGGTGATCTTATTCAAGGCCGGGCAAGTGCCTGGCCTTTTATTTTTATATGTAAATACATGTAAAGAGCCACTAAAATTAGTCATCTATTCTCAAAACAATTTGAATTTTTGTTTTAGCTGCAAGATACTTGACAATACGATTTTATTTTCCATATAATGTAAGTAATTACTTACATGAATGGTCAATCAACGAAGGACAGGATTCTTCAGGCGGCCCTTGAGCTATTTTCAAAAAAGGGTTATCTTGGTGCTACGACCCGTGAGATAGCTGCAAGGGCAGAGGTAGCTGAACTTACGCTCTTTAGATATTTCTCAACAAAGGAGCGGCTTTTTGAGGAGGTGATAAACACCTATTCCCTTCTTCCCAGATTTAAGGAACTTCTTGTTGAAATAAAGGATAAGCCATACAGAGATGCCCTAATTACAATAGCCGTTAGATTTCTTGAACTGCTGAACGAAAGAAAGGATCTCATAAGCATAATGCATTCAGAGATGCAGAGGTATCCTGATAAGATCAAGAAGATACATGACTCTCTCATTCACGAGATCCTGAGACTTCTTTCGGATTATTTTGATTATCTACAGAAAAAGGCTATAGTTAGAAAAATTAATTCTGAATATGCAGCCAGGGCTTTTCTGGGCATGTTTTTTTCCTACTTTTATGCAAAGGAGATAAAGATGTTTACGAGGTATAAAGGAGATGATTCAAAAAGGATTGTAGATGCCTATGTTGATATTTTCATAAATGGTACATTGATGCATGAGGGATAGATGATTGGTTTTTGAAGGATTGAAGATTCATCGGGAGGTGAAAGGTTGAGAAAAACTCTTCTGATAATCATTGTTTTTTTACTGAATTTTACCGGAAGGTATATTTTTTATGATAAATATGCTGAAGCTGAACAAATTTCTTTCATGACCTTAAAGGATGGTCTTAAGATTGTTACTGAAGAATCAAGAATTGTTAAAATTGCAAGATTTAATGAAGAAATTGCTGGTACGGAAGTTTCTATTGCCAGAGCAAGATTTTTTCCATCAATCAATGTCTATGCCCGGCAGACCTATCTTGCAAACCAGCCGGGAGCAAGATTCGGGCCACAGGAGGTTTACACATCACAGAAGGAATTTCTTTCTTACGGTGTAATCTTATATCAAAGTCTTTTCAGAGGTGGTTCTGATTTATCTCTTTATAGATCAGCAGAGAAAGGTCTTGAGATTACAAAGAATAATACAAGGAGATTAAAAAATCTTGTTGCCCTTGAATTCATAAATGCCTATCTTGACCTCCTTGAAATTGAAAAGCTTATTAGCGTTTCAGAAAAAGAGATAGAGAGCCTTCAAGGTCATCTTAAGGATGCAATAGCCATGTATGAAGAAGGTTTGATAACAAAAAATGAAAAACTTGAGATAGAAGTGAGACTGTCTGATGCTATGCAGAGACACCTCAGTCTCAAAAACCTGAGATCCTTTTATCTCACAAGACTTAACACTATGCTTCTTTTACCTCTTGACCAGGAGGTAAGGATTGAGGATATAGAGTATGATGATAAGAATGAATATACTCCTTTAGAACTTCAGGAGGCATGGGAGGAGGCAATAGAGAGGAGACCGGAAATAAAAATTATAGAGCAGGAGATTGAGGCTACCAGACTTCAAAAGAAGGCAAAGGCAGGAGAGTACTATCCTGAATTATTTATTCAAGCGGGATATGATTACACCGAGAATAGATACCAGCTCCACGAGGAAAACTGGTCAGTGATCCTGGGAGTGAATATAAATTTATTTAAAGGTGGAGCAACGGTTTCAGAGATAAATAAGATAAGATACAGAGAGGGGCAATTGATGGAAGAACGAGAAAAACTCCTGGACGAAATCAGACTGGAGGTGAAGAGATATTTTGTTGAATTCAGAAACGCTCTTGAAAAGATAAGGGTTACAGAAAGCGCTGTGCTACAGGCTGAGGAGAATCTCAGGATAAACAGATTGAGATTTGAAGAGGGTGCGGGCAAGTCCACAGATGTGCTCGATGCCATTGCCCTTAATTCAATGGCAGAAACTAATTATTACAGGGCAAGATATGAACTTCTCAGAGCCCAGGCTGGGTTAAACTATGCTATGGGTAAAGACCTTGTGGCAATATACGGAGGAGAGTATGGAAGAGATAATAAATAATCACAGGAGAAAAAAGATTGCTGCTATTGTCTTTTCTGTAATTGCTGTAACAGGTGCATTAATACTCTTCTTTTACCTCAGATACAGGGCAACGCATATCACAACAGACAATGCCTATGTAGAGGGTTTTATCCATATAGTATCTTCCAAAGTGTCAGGGACAGTGTCTGCCATATATGTAAAGGACAACCAGTATGTGAGAAAAGGAGAGCTTCTTCTTGAGATCGATCCTGCTGATTATGATGTGAAGGTAAAAGAGGCAGAGGCGGCCCTTGAGGCTGAAAGAAAAAGGCTTGATGAAATAAACTCGAGGATTGAGGCGGCAGAAAAACAGCTTGAACAGGCAGTTGCAGCTTTAGAGGCTCAGAAGGCTAATCTGGAGCTCCAGAAAGCTAATTTCGTGCAGGCTGAGCTTGACTTTAGAAGGGCAGAAGCCCTTTTTAAAAAGGAGGCCATATCAAGAGCCCAGTATGATAAAGCAAAGACAGCCTATGATGTTGCTCAGGCACAGTTAAGGGCAGCAGAAGAACAGGTGAGGCAGGCACAGAGTTCTATTGAGGCTCAGAAAGCTCTGCTCAAACAGGCAGAGTCATTGAGACCACTGCAGTTAGCAAACATAAAGCAAAAGGAAGCAGTTCTTCAAGCAGCCAGACTTAAACATGAATATACAAAGATTTATGCTCCCTCTGATGGATATATAACAAAAAAATCAGTTGAACAGGGAAATTTGATTCGTGAAGGTCAGCCACTTATGGCAGTAGTTCCTCTTCAGGATGTCTGGATAGTTGCCAATTACAAGGAGACACAGCTTGAAAAAATAAGACCGGGACAGAGGGTAAAGATAAAAGTAGATACCTATCCAGGAAGGGTTTTCTGGGGAAGGGTTGATAGCCTTATGGCAGGCACAGGAGCAGTTTTCAGCCTCTTCCCACCAGAGAATGCAACAGGCAATTATGTAAAGGTGGTTCAGAGGATACCAGTGAAAATAGTTCTTGAGAAAGGCACAGACAGCAAACATATGCTAAGAGTGGGGATGTCTGCAGTGACAACTGTTATTGTTAAAGATGAATAAGTGGCTTATTACCATAACAGTAATGCTTCCCACGCTGATTGAGATCATTGATACATCAGTTGTGAATGTATCACTTGATCACATAAGGGGTAGCCTTTCTGCTGGTATAGAAGAATCCACATGGACAATTACATCCTATCTCGTATCAAATGCCATAATCATACCGATGACAGGATGGTTGAGCAGGAGATTTGGAAGAAAACGATATCTTATATTTTCTATATTCCTTTTCACATTAAGCTCCTTTCTATGTGGTTCAGCCTGGAGTCTCGAGAGTCTGGTCTTTTTTCGTGTACTTCAAGGAATTGGTGGAGGTGCACTACAGCCTCTTAGCCAGTCAATACTTCTTGAGACCTTTCCGCCCCATCAGCACGGAACAGCAATGGCAGCCTTCGGTATAGGTATTATGTTTGGTCCTATTGTAGGTCCGCTTCTTGGTGGCTGGATTACTGATAACTGGTCATGGAGATGGATATTCTATATAAATATTCCAATAGGATTAATATCCATTCTTATGACATTAATCTTTATAAAAGACCCACCTTACATGAAGGGCATGAGGCTCAGGATTGATTACTGGGGGATAATGTTCCTTGCGCTTGGTCTTGGCTCTCTTCAGATTGTCCTTGACAAAGGACAGAGTGAGAACTGGTTTGATTCAAGATTTATCACAACACTTACCACTGTATCTTTTGTCTCTCTTGTAATCTTCGTAATAGTTGAATCTTTTACAAAGCATCCGGTGGTTAATCTGAAGATCTTTAAGAATCTTTCATTCAGTGCTGGCAATATAGTAATGTTTTTTGCCTTTTTTAATCTCTTTGGAAGCATAGTTCTTCTACCAATTTATCTTCAGACACTTATGGGTTATACAGCAACGAAGGCCGGTCTTGTTCTGGGACCAGGAGGTCTTGCAACACTTATTGCAATGCCAGTGGCTGGAAAACTTGTTCACAGAATGAATCCAAAGATATTACTTGGAGCGGGGATACTCATATGTTCTTATGCAACCCATCTCATGTCAAAATTTAATCTTCAGGCAGATTTCTGGAGCATAATCTGGCCCCGGATTGTCCTTGGCATTGGCATGCCTTTTATATTCATCCCTCTAACAATTCTCACCATGGCAGGCATAAAGAAAGAAGAGATGGGAAATGCTACAGGTATATACAATCTTCTTAGAAATCTCGGAGGTAGCTTCGGAGTTGCCTTTGTTACCACTATGCTGCAGAGGAGAGCGCAGTTTCATCAGTACAGGCTTGTGGAAAATCTTACAGTTTTTGACCCTCAGTTTCAGATAGCCTCTGAAAATTTATCTAATATATTTGAGCTTAAGGGATTTGGCCCCTTATCTGAATACTCGGGTCTTGCAACGATCTACAGGGAGCTTTTGAGGCAGTCATCCATGCTGGGATTCAACGATGCCTTTCATCTGCTCAGTTTGATGATGATAGGCGTATTTTTGCTGATTTTTCTTCTTAAGAGAAAGACTCAAAGTCCTTTCCCAGATGGTTCCAGGAGATGAATTAAACAAAAAAGCACTCAAACTATAACAAATAATACACCTTAATTTCAGACCCCTCAAACATAGAGGCATAGAAGCAGGATGCCAAGATGACCTATCTTGGAGTAAAAGGCTACAGACCAATTATGACAGCATTTAAAGAACTTAAACTAATAGTGCATCACCGATTTAGGGATGGCAATGCAGTAGGAGATGTCATAGAAGCAATAAAGAGGCCGTATAAAGTTTTACCGAAAGGCAAGAGGATAAAGCACGTATGTCTTGACAGTGAATATTACAGAGCAGATGTAATGGAGGAATTAAGGAGAGAGGGGACGACATTTAGCATAGCAGTAGACAAAGATGCAGCAGTTAAGGAAGCAATAAAGGCGACA
>JAOACK010000079.1 GCA_026417875.1 Thermodesulfovibrionales bacterium
ATAAGTCATTGATTTCAAAAGATTCATATCAGCCCCACCTTTTCATGCCTGCAAAAATCAAGACTGTAAATTTTCACAGAAGAAAAAATATTTAAATTTATATCTTCAGAAAATAAATTTATTTCACTGAATTTTGATATCTCTATAGTAGTCACGTAACATTAGCAGGGTAAAACATATTTGTAAGAGAGATTTGTGCGTTTAAAGAAAAAAATATTTTATTACCTAAGTGTGGTTACACGAATTCCTGACTGGCTAAGACTCTCTATTACAAATTAAAATTGTGACCTGACTGTTTAATATCAATTTTTAAGAAGACTGAATAATCTGTAAAGAAATACTCCAACCACTCCACCGATAAAAGCACCGATGAGTCCAACTAAACCTATAACAATAAACACACCCATAATAACAATAAAAGAGTTAGGGGAAAGAGGTCTTCCAAAAAGTAAGGAGAGATCATGGCTCACTGCATCAGCCCAGCTTCCTCCCAGAGCATCCTTGAAGACAATGTCCATTGATAAACTTACAACTACACCAACAAAAAAACCTGCAATCATTCCTATTTTGAATGTCCTCTTCAATTATCCCTCTATTCCGTATTTTTTTAATTTTCTATAAAGGGTAACCAGGTCTATGCCAAGAGCCTTTGCAGTGGCCTCCTTATCTTTATTGTGCTGCTCATAGGTGTTTATTATAAGTGATTTTTCAAATTCAGTTAGAGCCTCACGAAGTCTGCCCTGGGAGGGTTGCTCTGCAGCAGAACTTTTTAATTTATCAGGTAGCTCAGCAGGGGTAATATATTCTCCTTTTGCAAGTACAACTGCCCTTTCTATAACATTCTTCAATTCTCTTACATTTCCAGGCCAGGGATACTGAATGAGCAATGCCATTGCCTCATTATCAATTCCTCTTATATTTTTTTTATTTTCTTCTGATAGGGTCCTTATGAAATAATTAACAAGAACCGGTATGTCTTCCTTTCTCTCTCTTAATGGTGGTATCTTAATCTCAATAACACTCAACCTGTAATAAAGATCCTCCCTGAACTTACCCTCCTTTACCCTTTGTTCAAGGTCAGCATTCGTGGCAGCTATTATCCTGACATCAACTGTTCTCTTTACAGTATCACCTAGAGGCATAATCTCTCCGGTCTCAATGACCTTAAGAAGTTTTGCCTGAATACTCATTGGCATATCACCTATCTCATCAAGAAAAATGGTGCCACCATCTGCCATTGTTATGAGACCCTTTTTATCCGATACCGCACCTGTGAAAGCACCCTTTTTATATCCAAAAAGCTCTGACTCAAGAAGAGTTTCAGGTATGGCAGAACAGTTTATCGATATAAAAGGTTTATCCTTTCTCGGACTGTTATAATGAATGAGTTCTGCCACAAGTCCTTTGCCCGTTCCACTCTCACCAAGTATGAGGACATTGCTCTTTGTGGGTATAACCTGTTCAAGAAGACTCAGGAGTTGCTGTATCTGATTTGAATTTCCAAGAAAGACTCTTCCGGGGATGCGCTGACTGAGCTGCTGCCTGAGAAGTATGTTCTCCTCGCGAAGTTTTCTGTGCTCAAGCAGCCTTTTAACTCTCAATTTTACATCTTCATTAATGAAAGGTTTGACAATATAATCGCTCGCTCCCATCCTCATAGCCTGTACAGCAGATTCTACAGTTGCATAAGCAGTCATGATTATTACAGCAGTTGAAGGTCTTAATTGCAGGCTCTTCTCAAGGACTTCCATACCGTCCATCCCTGGCATCCTGAGATCTGTAAGGACTAGGTCATATTCCTCATTCTTAAGAAGCTCCATTGCCTCCTGTCCATTAGTTGCTGTAGTTACAGTGTAACCCTCTCTTGAGAGTATAAACTCAAGAGCCCTCAGGATGTCCTTTTCATCATCAACAACAAGAATCTTACCTGACATATTCCTTTCCTGAATCATGCACCTCCTTTGTACACGGGAAGTCTTACAGTAAAGGTACTTCCCTGACCAGGCCTGCTCTCAACCATTATATCTCCTCCGAAACTCTTCACAATGCTAAAACTTACAGATAGACCAAGACCTGTTCCTTTATCCTTTGTTGTGAAGAAGGGGTCAAAAACCTTGTTAAGATACTCCTCTGGAATGCCTGTGCCTGTATCCCTGAAAGATATCTCTACAAAGTCATCACAGAGCCTTGCTGAAATGGAGAGCATGCCACCATCAGGCATTGCATCAACAGCATTGAAGATCAGATTTGTAAACACCTGTGCAAGCTGATTCTGATCAGCATAGGCGTGAGGGAGTTCAGGTATATCAATCCTGATATCTATATTCTTCATCCTTTTGTCAAATCTGAGAAGTGAAATGGTGGAGTCAAGCACCTCTCTTATATTTACAGGTCCAGCAACACCTTTTGCAGGTTTTGAAAAACTCGAGATATTCCTCACAATCTCAGCAATCCTTGCGATATGTCTGGAAATAATCTCAAGACTCTCATTGGCAAATTCTCCAAGATCCATTTCTCTCAGTAGCTGCACATAGGATGATATAGAGGTGAGGGGATTACCTATCTCATGGGCAAGACCCGCAGATATCCTTGCAAGTGCAGAAAGCTTTTCTGAATGCATCATCTGTTCTTCAAGCCTCTTAAGTTCTGTTACATCCTGTATAAGTGCAATGAACTGATAACCGCCTGTCTTTATCTTTAGGGGTGTTATATGAACCTGAAAAATACCCCTCCTGCCTCCAAGAGAGAGTTCTTTTGAAAACTGAAGGGTTTCTTTCTGTAATTCTTCCATCCCGAGCAGATGTATTATATTTGCTACTTTTTCTCTGCCAAGCCACTCATCCATTTTTTTGTTTTTCCAGAGTATACTGCCCTTTGTATCAAAAAGTACAATGCCAGCATCAACTGTTCTCATAATAACATCAAGTTTTTCCTTTTCTGTTCTCAATTCCTCTGTTCTTGAATTAACAATCTCTTCGAGGGCATCAGCATATTCCCTGAGTTTATCTCTCAGGTCAATCTCCTCAGTAATGTCATCACAGGAAATAATAACGTTCGACACCCGATCATGAAATACAAGAGGGCTCACTGTAACATAAACATAAAGTGTCCTGTCTTCTTTTCTGAGCGGAAAGCCCTTTATGCTGCCCGCAACACCGTTAAAGGCTCCCTGTATCAAATCCTTTAACCTTCCCTTTTCATCATCACTCTGTCGGGGACATATATCGAAAAACTTCTTTCCCTTAAGCTCTTCCTTATCCTTACCGATCAGCCTCGCGTATGCTGAATTGACGAGTGTTATATAATAATTTTCATCAAGCACCAGAATGCCAGACTGAATGCTCTCGATTATATTTTCAAGATAAATTTTTGACTCGTAAACAGCGTCAACAAGTCTTCTCTGATGCTCAAGATACCTCGAACGCTCCTCTGCTTTAATTCTCTTTGAATTCATAACAATAACTGCAGAGGCACCAACAAGCATTGTAAGAAATATTGATATAACAAGAAGAGAATGAAATTTCATGCTCTTTTTCATGCTAGCCATAACCTCTGAATAGGGTATGGAAACACATACTATCCAGGTTCTGTCAAGAAATCTGACTCTTGAGAAGGCAATAAGTTTATCCTCACCTGAAGGAGCAATATAGGAGCTGTAGCCTATATCAGAACTATCCATTATTATCCTTTTTTCAATATCAAAAGATCTGTGGCATTCAAAACAGGTTCTGTCAGCCTTAAAGATATTCCTTCCAACCATCTCAGGCTGGGTGGGATGATATAGAAGAGTTCCATCGGAATCAACCATCCATGCATATCCCTTTTCACCCAGTCTTGCAGGTAAAAGGAATTTTTCGTTCAGTGAATCAAGATAGAGCTCAACAATAATAATGGATGTCTGGAGTGGACTGGCAAAGGTCAATATTCTTTTATCCTCTGAAAGATAAACTCTCGTGATACCTTCCCTAACATTCTGAAGCTCAGCTATTATCATCCTGTCTAGTTCATTAAGCGTGCTTAATTTTTGTGAAAAAAGAAGAAAGCCTTTTTTATTTACTACTTTTATATCAATATCATAACTTGATATAATATCACCGAAAGAAAGAGATGAATACTCAATTATCTTTTTCCTGCTAGGTTCTGTCTGATTTAGAAGCTTTGAAAGGGTACGGGTCTCGTCTATTATATGATTTATTGCAGAGTTAAGATTTTCAGCAATGCTTCTGGCAAGCAGTCCCTGCTGATGACTGAACTGCTGTGCCATCTCTGCCTGGAAATTGTTTTCAAAAAATATATTCAGGATGATAAAAAAGGAGATTATAAAGAGAGCGGCAGCAAGAAGGAGGATGTTTGTTTTCATAATATATCACCAAGGACCTTCCTGATGCCCACCTCATGAGAACCTCTCCAGTATATTCTATTACATATAGGACAGCTTAAAAACTCAGAATTTCGTAGATAGATGTGATCCGGTACATAACCGGATACGCCTTCTTTTGCTATCTCCTCAAGAAGAGCATTACAGGCAGGACATCTTCTGAAGGGCTCTGGTCGGCTGAACCCTTTCTCAGTAAGTTTCTCAATAGCTTCTTTTATCTGTTCCTTTAAATCCTGAGAACTGATAAGGATAGTGAACTCTAAAACTGCTTTCTTCGCAAATCCTCTGTCTCTGGTAAGAATAATCCTCTGTTCCTGTCTGGCCTTTCTGATCAATTCTCTATCCTGGATATCCCTGCTGTAAAGGGTATCATAACCCAGTATCCTCAACCACCTGGCAAGTCTTCCGAGCATAGCATCAGCTATCAGGGCTGGAAGACCGCGATCCTCCTTAGTCTCAACCATACATACTAAATGCCTTCTCTTGCTTTATTCAGAAACCTCCCGCTCCTCTGTTATTGCAGGTCTCTGTTCAGCAAGCAAAGAAATGAGCTCCCTCTTTACAAAGGTGTTCCTGTATCTAAGCATACCTGTACCTGCCGGTATCATCCTTCCCATTATCACATTCTCCTTAAGTCCTCTAAGCTCGTCAACAGCGCCGTTGAGAGCAGCTTCTGTGAGAACCCTAGTTGTCTCCTGGAATGAGGCAGCTGATACCCAGCTATCAGTTGTGAGTGATGCCTTTGTTATACCGAGAAGCAGGGGTTTTGCCATTGCGGGCCTGCCACCCTGTTTTATAACCTTTTCATTCTCACTTTCAAAGACAAATCTATCAACCTGCTCACCTATCATGAAATCAGTGTCTCCAGGGTCTTCAATCCTCACCCTTCTCATCATCTGCCTTATTATTATCTCTATGTGTTTATCATTAATTGAGACACCCTGAAGTCTGTAAACCTTCTGGACCTCATCAACAAGATATCTCTGCAGTTCTGTGGGCCCTAGGATGTCAAGAATATCATGAGGGTTTACAGCACCGTCCATAAGGGGTTCACCTGCTCTCACAAAATCTCCCTCATGAACACTAACATGTTTACCTTTAGGAATCGTATACTCTTTCACGACATCACCACCTCTTATTACAACAACCCTTGTACCCTTGGGACCAGCCTTGAATTCAACAATGCCATCTATCTCAGATACCATGGCGTATTCCTTTGGTCTCCTTGCCTCAAAGAGCTCAGCCACCCTCGGAAGTCCTCCTGTGATATCCTTTGTCTTTGTAGTCTCTCTAGGAATCTTTGCTATTACATCGCCGGGATATACAGTCTCACCCTTTTCAACAAGTATATGAGCACCTGCAGGAAGAATGTATCTTGCCAGTCCTGTTCCGACCTTTATAGTCCTTCCCTGAGCATCCTTTATAGATATTCTCGGTCTCATGTGGGCAGGATAGTCAATAATAACCTTCTGGCTAAGGCCTGTTATCTCATCAACTGTCTCCTTAACAGTAACACCCTCCACTATATCTCCGAGGGCTACACGTCCTCCAACCTCTGTAATAATTGGAGTTGAATAAGGGTCCCACTCAGCAAGTTTCTGTCCAGCCTCTATCTTCTGGCCATTCTTCACAAGGAGTCTTGTGCCATAGACAAGATTGTATTTCTCCTTTTCCCTTCCTTCCTTATCAACAACAGCTATCATGGCATTCCTGTTAAGTACAACAAGTAAACCTTCCCTGTTCTGGACAGCATTAACATTGATAAATTTTACTGTTCCAGGATTCTTCGCCTCATGAACAGCCTGTTCTATAACCTTTG
Source organism: Thermodesulfovibrionales bacterium (assembly GCA_026417875.1). Taxonomy (NCBI): domain Bacteria; kingdom Pseudomonadati; phylum Nitrospirota; class Thermodesulfovibrionia; order Thermodesulfovibrionales; species Thermodesulfovibrionales bacterium. Next base: position 6,198 of record JAOACK010000079.1, read on the forward strand.
TTGCTGTTCCACCTATATGGAATGTCCTCATGGTAAGCTGTGTTCCAGGCTCTCCAATAGATTGAGC
>JAOACK010000080.1 GCA_026417875.1 Thermodesulfovibrionales bacterium
TAATATACCATCCAGAGCCTTTGAGGATAAAGGAAGAGTTAGATATAAGTCTCCTTAATGTCCCTCCACAGGAAGGACATTCTGTTACAGGTGCATCACTGAATCTCTGAATATATTCTCTTCTCTCATTACAGGTTGTGCATTCATATTCGTATATGGGCATCTGCTATCACCTCCGATTGATATAATATCCTATTTATTCTTTTCATTTCAATCTGCGGTATGTCTTCTTAAAACCGCCAGATCCTCAGTTAATGCTACTCTTTCAAAACCTTCTGTACCTCATAGCCTTCAATACCCTCTCCCTCGCAATAACCACTGCTGCCTTTCTTGGAGAAATCGCCTCTTTCTCAGAGCGTTTAAGGATGAGTTCTGTATTTTCTCTTATCTTACTTTCAATTGCCCTGAAGGCCTCGTCTACTGTCCGCCTTGCGTACTCCATAGCGGCCATGATAACCCCTCCAGCATTAGCAATAAAATCAGGGACAACTGTTATACCTTTTTTATAAAGATACTCTTCGGCCTCTTCTGTAACAGGAATATTTGCACCTTCAAGGATTATCCTGGCCTTTATTGAATCTGCATTCTTCTCATTAATTACATCAGCAGTTGCGGCAGGGATAAGGATATCACAGGAAACATTAAATAAATCTTCTGGTGACAATCTTTCACCACCGGTAAAGTTAATTACAGAACCTCCTTCCTCTTTAATTTTTAGCAGCTTTAAGACATCGAGACCCTCCGGGTTATAAACGGCTCCTTTTGAATCAGCAACTGCAACAATAAGACCACCTCTCTGAGCAAAGAATCTGGCAGCAGCCTTTCCAACACTTCCAAATCCATGAATTGCAATCCTTGAACCCCTTAGCTCCATCCCAGCATATTTACAGGCAACCTCACCTGCCACCGAAAGTCCAAAACCTGTTGCACCGAGCCTGTCAAGGGGAAGGCCTCCTATCTCTTCAGGAAGTCCCACAGCCCTTCCTATCTCATCATAAACCCATGCCATGGACTCCTCATTACTGCCCATATCAGGTCCTGGAATGTATTCTTCAATATCTTTTATTGACCTTGCAAATATCCTGAAATATTCTTCTATCTCTGTGTCTTTTGGATCAGCGATTATACCTGCTTTTCCACCGCCATGTGGAAGTCCTGCGATAGAGTTCTTCAATGTCATTGTCCTTGCAAGTCTTATTACCTCCTCTCTGGTAACTGAAGGAGATACCCTGACACCTCCCATGGATGGACCGAGGGCAGTATTGTCAATTACTACTATGGCCCTGAGCCTTGATTTTGGAAAATAAAACTCCTCTATTCTCTGTGGACCGATATCATCAAAGAACATCCTATCCTCCTGAATCGCAAAAATCCTCTATATAACACATATATATTTCATAATCGATAATTTTTATAAACTCTTCTTCAATCATGGACAATGCTATCCATGCAAAATTATATACAAAATTACCGGGTATTATATTTTTCTCACCAAGTATATCTGTTGCCTTGCAGGTTATAATATAACATGAAGCTCAGCATCTCGGCAAAATTCCTAATCTCAAGTGGTCTGATCCTCATTCTCTGTCTCGGGATATCCTTTTATATAATTGCAAGACACCAGGAATCACTAATACTCGAGCAAGCAGAAAATGAAGCAAGGGCAATATTCAGGCAGATCATACTTACAAGAAAGTGGGTTGCTGATCACGGAGGAATATTTGTTGAAGAGAAACCATGGGTAAAACCCAATACCTATCTCATGCAGATAGATGAAGAGGCTTTAATCTTTGATATAAAAGGTAGAAGATTCATTAAAGAAAACCCTGCCTTTGTCACCAGAGAACTTTCAAGATATGCGAAAGACAGAGAACTCTACTGGTTCAAGATCACGAGCCTGAAACTCATAAATCCTGAAAATGCTCCTGATGAATGGGAAAGAGAGGCACTCAGGGAATTTGAACTTTCTGATAAAAAGGAACTTATCACTTTTCAGAATATTAATAATGAGAGATATCTGAGATATATCTCTCCCCTTTACGTTGAAGAATCCTGTCTGAAATGTCATTCAAAACAGGGGTACACTATCGGAGATGTAAGGGGAGCGATAAGTGTAACCATCCCTGTAGAAAAGATATTTCTCGAGATCAATAAAAACAGAAAAAGGATGCTTATCGCTGCCCTGATCCTGTCAGTCCTCATGATTACTCTTTATGTGTATGTAAACAGACTCATGCTTTTACCTCTAAAGAGATTAAAGAATATCATAAAGGGATTTTCAGAGGGAGAATCGCCACCGTCAGATATTTTAAGAACAGGAGATGAGATTGAAGACCTTGCAAGGTCCTTCCATCAGATGGCTGATAAGTTAACAGAATACCACAACTCCCTTCAAGATAAGATAAAACAGGCAGTAAAAGAACTTGAAGAGACCAATAGAAAACTTATTGAGACAAACAAACTCCTGAATGAGGCAAATCAGAGAAAGTCCGATTTTATCGCAAGGGCATCCCATGAGTTAAGGACGCCACTTACATCTATTAAAGGTGCACTGGATTATCTAGGCCAGAGGCTCAGAATGATTAACCTCAACGGGGATGAAGGTGAGTTTATTGAGATGATGAAGAGAAATACTCAGAGATTGATCAGGATGGTAAATGATATGCTTGATATAGAGAAGATTGAATCAGGGCTTCAGGAACTCAATATTAAAGAATCAGACCTTTCATTTATAATCAATGAATGTCTTGAAAATTTCATGGTTGAGGCAAAAGAAAAGAAGATAGATTTCACCCTTGAGATGGAAACACCTCTTATATGCTCTGTTGATGAAGAGAGGATCAAGCAGGTCTTTACCAATCTTCTATCCAATGCACTTAAATGGAGTCCTCCTGAATCAATAATTTCAATTACAGCAAAAAGGTCCAACGGGTCAATAATCGCTGAGATAAAGGATAAAGGACCCGGCATTAAACCCGAGGAGCAGCAGAGAATTTTTGAAAAATTCTACAAAAAATCAAAGGACGGAACAGGTCTTGGTCTTGCAATAGCAAAGAGCATCATTGAAGCCCACGGTGGCGAGATAGGTGTAAGAAGTGATGGAAAGAACGGAAGCACCTTCTATATAAGATTGAAATCCACGGAGAGATTATGAAAAAACCCCTCATACTCATTGTGGATGATGACCCGGACATATTAAGGGTCTTAAAGGCGAACCTTGAACTTCATAATTTCAGTGTTCTGACTGCGGAGTCCTGTTCCTCGGCAAAAAAATTCTTCAGTGAAAAAAGGCCTGACCTAATAATTCTTGACATAATGCTTCCTGATGGAGATGGTGTTGAGATATGTAAAGAGATAAGGAAGAAGGCTCCAGACCTTCCAATCATAATGCTAACTGCAAAGGATAAACTTTCTGACAAGATAATAGGGCTTGAAAGCGGAGCTGATGACTACATAGTAAAACCCTTTGAGACCCTCGAGTTAATTGCAAGGATAAGGGCCTGCCTCAGAAGGACAAAGCCAAAAACAGAGGAACTGAAAATAGGAAATCTGGTCATAGATATGAAAAGAAGAGAGGTCAAAAAATCAGGAAAGCCCGTAGAGCTCACCCCAAAGGAATACAACATATTATGCTATCTTGCAGAAAATAGAGACAGGGTTGTAACGAGACAGGAACTGAAAGAACACCTCTGGAAGGATAATAAACTCTATTCCTGGAGCAGGGTCATAGATGTTCACATAATGCATCTGAGAGAAAAGTTAGAGGATAATCCCTCTGAACCATCTTATATTATTACTATTCCAGGTGCTGGATATAAGTTCAGAGAAGAGTAATTATCCCTCTCGATCATCAAGGCAGAAATAGGCAAGATATACATTATTTATACCATCTATTTCCTTAAGACTATCAAGCTCCTTTCTTATACGTCTCTCTATATCTCCTACACCTACAAAATCCCTTTCAATAAGGAATACTATTTTTTCTTCATTTACGCCATGAATCTCCACATTTCTTTTCTTCAGTGCCTCGATTACAGAATATATTGAATCCTTATTATTAACCTCTATAAATCCGCTCACAATAATCACCGCTACCGCCTGAAAACAATTTTTATAAGTCTCTCCTTTGTACTGCAGGCTTCCACACACCTTCCACAGTAAATACAGTTTGTATCTCTCAGGGAATTCTGTTCGTGAAAGGCAGTGAGTTTTATATTCATATAACAGACCTCCTCACAGTAATAGCACCGAGCACACTGACCTTCTATGAATCTTAATCTTATAAGGCTGAACCTATTGAATACTCCATAGACCTTTCCAACCGGACAGATCACCCTGCACCATAGTCTCGGAAAGAAATATTCCAGGGTAAGGAGAAAAAATATTACCAGGGCTGAATAGATTATAACGGTGCCTTCTACTGGAAGACCAGATAAATAAAATACACTGCCTGTTATAAGCCTGAAGAAATTAGTTAAATGGGAAATATAGTTTGTAAAAAATGGAATGCCCAGCAATGCAGAGACGCCGAGCAAAATACCTGCTATAATATAGCCTGAAGCAGGGGAAATTTTTACTGCCCTGCTGTTAAGCCTTCCTGCTCTACTACTGCTAATCATCTCAAAAAGAAAATCCATCGGGCAGACCCATCCGCAAAATGCCCTGCCGAATACAGAGTAGATAGCTATTACTGGCAGAAGAGACAAAAAAGCCTCTTTTGAAAAATCCCTTGATGCTATAAGGCTCTCAAAATAGGCAAAAACATCTATAAGTTTTAAAACCCATAAAGAGATAGAACCTGAAAGGCCACCAACAAGAACCTTTATCCTCAAAAACTGAAGAAGAAATAAAAATATTATCCCCAGAGTGACGAATCTTCTGAGTTGAAAAATTTTTATCTTATTTTTAAATACTCCTTCATTCCTTTCTCTATCTGTATTCACGCTCCGTAAGTCTCCCTCTTTCCATTATCTTAGGCAAATTCTCATTGTAAACAATGCTGTAACGCTCCTGTGCAGGCATGTATAAAAGTCTTCGGAATTCATCAATATACCTTCCCATTATTTCTGAATATTTCTCCCTCTTTATAACCTTTATTGCAGAACCACCAAGAGGACAGTATTTAACACAAAGACCGCATCCTGCACATTTCTCATTTATATAAGGCTGATTGCCCCACTCACTATTATAAAACTCAAATACCTGAGCACCAAGCGGACAGGCCTTGCTACAGCTCAAGCACACATCTCCATTCCAGCCAAAACAGAGGCTGAAATCAATGAGCGCCATTCCCATCCTCACCTCTTCCTTTTTTAGCGGTCTTAAAGCACCTGTCGGACACTTCTTAGGACATTCCATACATAATCCACAGGGGAAATCTCTCATATCTTTCAAAAAGGGGGTACCAAAGTTTCTGATATTCCATATCCCTGCTAATGCTATTGCATCATATTTCATAACATGGCAGACATTCACACAGACACCGCAGCCTATACATTTTGAACGAAACCATTTTTCAGGTACAGCACCAGGTGGTCTTATAAGACCACCTACATCAATATGAGGTAACGGCCCCTCTTTCTCATTTTCCGCAGCTCTATTTAAGACAGTCAATCTGCCTGCGATTAAAACTGCCCCACCCGCAAGGAGTAGTTTGATAAAATCTCTTCTTTTAAGATTCACTTTCGCAAATGAGCTGAGAAACTATGCAATTACCTTCCCTGGCTCAGCCTGTCTGGTCTTTGTCTTTCCTCTGTAAAGCTTTACAGCAAAAAGTTTATAATCTGACTGGAAGCTAAAGGGGTCAAAGGCATCTGGCATTATCATATTAATGAGTTTGTACTCATCGAACCATGGGATAAAGACATAATCCCATCTTGGACCACCTGTAGCCTTTGTGACATCAAGCACCTTTGCCGGAAGCTCAATCTTACCCCTCCGTGATTCCACAATTACTGAATCACCTTCCTTTATTCCCAGTTTCTTTGCGAGGACCTCGCTTATCTCCACATAGGCACCTGGTACTGCCCTGTTAAGCTCTGATATCCTTGTGGTCATGCTTCCGCTGTGCCAGTGTTCCACAACCCTGTCTCTTATACACATCT
>JAOACK010000081.1 GCA_026417875.1 Thermodesulfovibrionales bacterium
GTGGTAAAATTATTGATGCAAATCGTAAATTCTGCGAGCTCTTTGAGAAGGATAAATCTCAACTTATAGGTCTTCACTTCTGGAATCTTGAACATGAAAAGGATGATTCAGTTAAATTAAAGAGATTCGAAAAGCTTTTGAGCGGTAAATCCGTTACTTATGAAACGGAATATATAAAATCTGATGACAAAAAAATATTCCTTGATGTAAGTTCTAAGATGATAGAGGTTGAAGGTGAGAAATTCATTCAGTCTCTTTACAGGGATATTACAGAGAAGAAGTTACTTCAGGAACAGCTTCTTCAGGCACAGAAGATGGAGTCCATAGGCATTCTGGCAAGCGGGGTTGCACATGATTTTAATAATCTCCTGACAGCATCTTTAGGACATATTGAGCTACTCTTACAGTTTGGAGGCCTTGATGACAATCTTAAAGTAAAAATGAAGGTTATAGAAAATTCCATAAGAAAGGCAGGAAATCTGGTATCCAAACTTTTAAGTTTCGCAAGAAAAGATCAACCAACTATTGCACCTGTGAATATGAATCAGGTCGTGAGGGATGCTGTAGAAATGGTAGAAAAAGTAGCTTTGAAGAAGAAGGTGGATTTTAACATTGAGATTGATAATTCCATAAATCTTGTGAATGGAGATGGTAATCAGCTTGAACAGATGCTTATGAATCTTCTTGTAAATGCTATTGATGCTATGCCCCACGGTGGCGTCATTACAATAAGGACATCGAATCTCCAGATAAAACAAAAGGCCCTATTCCCTACCTCGCTTCTTGAACCTGGAAATTATGTAGTGCTCACTGTTTCAGATACCGGAACAGGTATCCCGGAAAATATAAGGGATAAAATATTCGAACCCTTCTTTACTACGAAGGAAAAAGGAAAGGGTACAGGACTCGGTCTTCCAATGGTTCATGGAATTGTGAAAGCCCATAATGGCCTGATAAATGTAATTTCAGAAGAGGGTAGGGGTACGACCTTTGAGATTTTCTTCCCTGCCTGTGGAACCCGGGTAGAATTACCTGAAAAATCTATATTTATATCTTCTCCCAAACTCCATAATATAATGCTTGTTGACAATGAAAGGGACATACTTAACAGCCTAAAGGATTTACTTGAAAAAAATGGTTACAGGGTCTTTGCCACAGACAATCCAGCCTATGCAGCTGATATATTTCAGGATATTCATCTTAGCATTGATCTTGTTATTACAGATTTGTCAATGCCCCTTTTTGATGGAGCAGAGCTGATATCAACGATTAAAAGTATATCACCATCGGTAAAGGTTATCACAATCTCTGCCCACGAACATAAATTAGCAGAACTGAGGAGCCTTAAGATAGTAGATGGCTTTATAAAAAAACCTTTTGAAATAAATGAGCTTCTCACTATGATTAGAAATGTCCTCAGTAAAAATAGTATAATATAATGTGCCCAGCAAGTTTTTCTATATAGAGACGCGTGGCTGCCAGATGAATTTCCATGACTCTGAAAAGATCATGGGAATTCTCAAAAAAGAGGGTTATTTTCCCACTGATGAACCCAGAAAAGCTGATCTTATAATCTTTAACACCTGCAGTATCAGAAAAAAACCAGAAGAAAAGCTTTTCAGCAGTCTCGGAAGACTCAAGCACCTCAAGCGGCAGAGACCTTCATTGAAAATAGCGGTCTGTGGCTGCATTGCCCAGCAAAAAGGGGAGGAACTTCTTAAAAGGGCTTCCCATGTGGACTATATCTTTGGTCCCCAGAATATAAGTAAACTTCCCCATATACTTACTTTGGAAAAAGCTGTTATTACAGAGGAAAACCCAGAGATTCAACTTGAAGAACTTCCTGCAGAAAGGATTGATGGCATCAAGGCCTCTGTAACAGTTATGTATGGATGCAATAATTTCTGTTCCTACTGTGTTGTGCCTTATACAAGAGGCAGAGAAATAAGCAGACCTCTTGAAAAGATTATTAATGAAATAAAATCCCTTGCTGATCAGGGATATAAGGAGATACAGCTTTTGGGACAAAATGTAAATTCATACAGAGATAGAGAATTTGATTTTTCAGACCTGTTAAGGAAGGTAAATGATATTTCAGGAATTGAAAGAATAAGATTTATTACCTCTCATCCGAGAGACCTTACAGAGAGACTTATTAAGACCATGGCTGAGCTTGGCAAAATCTGTGAGCATCTTCATTTGCCTATTCAATCTGGGTCCAACAGGATTTTGAATCTTATGAACAGAGGATACACTTATGAAGATTATAAAAAAAAGGTTGATCTTTTAAGGAGTTATATTCCTAATATCGCCATAACCACTGATATAATAACCGGATTTCCATCTGAGACAGAAGAAGACCATCATCAAACATTAAGGGCACTTGAGGATATCCAGTATGATGGAATCTTTGCCTTTAAATACTCCAGGAGACCGGGCACAAAAGCAGCAGATATGCCTGAACAGATATCTGAAGACATCAAATCAAGAAGACTTTCTGAAATACTGAAGCTTCAGGATAATATAACCCTCAAAAAAAATACAGGATTGATAGGGACCATACAGGAGGTTTTAATAGAAGGTAAAGCTGAGACCGGACAGACCCTTGGCCGCACAAGGACAAACAAGATCGTTATTTTAAAGGAAGATCTTCCATCAGGCCTAATAATAAAGGCAAGAATTACAGAGGCAAAGATACATAGCCTTATTGCCGAACCTCTATGAGATTTTCCATCCTTACCCTGGGTTGCAAAACCAACCAGGCTGAAAGTGAAACCCTTTCCATGGAATTACTAAAGAAGGGGCATAAAGAGGTTGAACTTTCTGATAATCCTGATATCTGTATTATAAACACCTGCACGGTTACTGCAAAAAGTGATTATCAGTCAAGACAGCTTATAAGAAGAGCTATTAAAACAGGTGCAAGGGTTATTGTTACTGGTTGTTATGTAAATAGGGCTAAAGAGGAGCTGAGAGCTTTGAGCAATACCTGCCTTTTAATTAAAAATGAAGAAAAATCATTTATAATTAATATGTTTCAAGATATTATTTCAAGTAACACTATAAATTTAACAGTCCATCGTTCTAGGCCGGTTATAAAAATCCAGGATGGATGTAATAAAAGGTGTTCTTTTTGTATAATTCCAAAGGTTAGAGGCAGGTCAAGATCAAGGACCTTTGATGAGGTAATAGAGGAAATTATGACTCTCGAGGAGCTTGGTTTTAATGAAGTGGTGCTTACTGGAATTAACATAGGTTCCTATGGTCATGACCTTAAACCAAAAAGAAGACTTGAAGACTTGGTTGAAGAAATAATCCTAAAAACAAAGAATGTAAGGATAAGAATCAGCTCACTTGGTATAAAGGATATATCTGCACGAATTATTGATCTATTAAAAGATTCTGGACGGATATGCAGACACCTGCATCTTTCACTCCAGAGCGGTGATGACGCAATACTAAGATTAATGAACAGAAATTACAGCAGAAAAGATTTTATTGAATTAACAAAATATTTAAAGGAAAGTATTTCAGATGTAAATATAGGTGCTGATGTTATAGTTGGTTTCCCAGGTGAAGAAGAGAAAAATTTCGAAAACACATATAATGCAATTAAAGAGGCTGGTATAGGTTACATCCACATTTTTCCATATTCAAGAAGGCCGGGAACACCTGCTGCGTATATGCAAGGTCAAATTGATGGCACTACAAAGATCAGCAGGGTCAGGCTTTTGAAGGAACTTGATCAGGAACTAAGGCATTCCTTTTATCTCACACAGGTCAATAAAACCCATAAAATAATAATTGAGGACATGAAAAATGGCTTTATAAAAGGAAAAACAGATAATTATATTGATGTATTTATCCCTGAGGGCGGGTTAAAAGTCAAAAAATCTGAAATCCTTGATATTATTATTAAAGAAGTGAGACAGAATATGATTTTAGGAAAGCCCTTATTAAGTTTATAACCCTTTGAAGTTTCGTTATTTTTAATCTGCCTGCCTTTTGAGCAAACCCATAAAATTCATTTAAATTTCAAAGGGTTAAGATTGTTTTTTACAAACTTATTAACATCTTATAAACATCAGTTGTTTAATATCATATGTCTGATAAGAAATATTATGTTAAATTTTTTTGAAAATAAATTTTTTTTAAAGTTCTTCTGCTTCCTGCCTCTTTACCTGCTTCTTAACACCCTCCCTTGCTATGGCGATCTTACCTGTCCTGACAAATTCCTTTATTCTGAAAGGTTTCATAAGCTCAATAAAAGCCTCAATCTTCTTTTCATCACCTGTTATTTCTATGGTGTAAGTAGCCGGGCTTGAATCTACAACCCTTCCCCTAAATATCTCTGCAAGTCTTAAGACTTCTGCTTTGTCTTCTTGTTTTGGAGGAGCTACCTTGATAAGGATCATCTCCCTTTCGACATGGTCAAGCTCTGTAAGGTCAACAACCTTAATTACATCTATTAGTTTATTAAGCTGCTTTGTGATCTGTTCTATTATCTGATCATCACCACTGGTAACAATAGTCATAATAGAAACACTAGGATCAATGGTCTCACCAACTGACAGACTCTCAATGTTATAACCCCTTCCGCTGAAAAGACCAGCGATCCTCGAAAGCACACCAAATTTGTTTTCTACGAGTAATGAAATCGTATGTCTCATTTTACGGCCTTCAGTTTCTTATCTGCTTTTTTCTCTTCCCCAAAGATCATCTCATCTATAGAGGCTCCGGCAGGAACCATTGGAAATACCTTTTCCTTCCAGTCAACTATGAAGTCTATAAATACAGGCATCTTTATTCTGAACGCTTCTTTAAGTACAGGCTCAACCTCAGAGGGTTTTGTAGCCCTTAAGCCAACAGCTCCGTAGGCCTCCGCAACCTTCACAAAATCTGGTGCAACGTCAAGATAGGTGTGGGAATATCTTTCTCCAAAGAAAAGCTCCTGCCACTGTCTAACCATACCGAGATATCTGTTATTAAGAATGGCTACTTTTACAGGAAGTTTGTTCAATACAGCTGTAGCAAGTTCCTGAATATTCATCTGAATGCTACCGTCTCCTGCAATATCTATTACAAGCTTATTAGGATGAGCAAGTTGCGCACCTATTGCTGCTGGAAAGCCAAAGCCCATTGTGCCAAGGCCTCCAGAGGTTATAAAAGTCCTTGGCTTATCAAATTTATAAAACTGGGCAGCCCACATTTGGTTCTGACCAACCTCGGTTGTTATAATTGCATCTCCACCAGTCAGCTCATAAATCTTCTCAACAACATACTGGGGTTTTATTACTTCAGTGCTATGTTCGTAAGTAAGGGGTCTCTCATTCCGCCAAGCATCAATCTGTTTAAACCATGCCTTTCTAACCTCACTCCACTGGCCTTTTATCTCTTCCTTAAGAATCTTGTTAAGAACTATTAATACCCTTTTAAGGTCTCCGACTATAGGAATATCTACTCTTACACTCTTTCTTATTGATGTAGGATCTATATCAACATGTATTATCTTTGCATGGGGTGCAAAGGTGCTAACCTTTCCTGTAACCCTGTCGTCAAATCTTATGCCCAGACCTATTATCAGGTCAGAATTCTGGACAGCCATATTAGCACAATAGGTACCATGCATGCCGAGCATTCCCATGAATAATTTATGGGTTCCAGGAAAACCTCCAAGACCCATAAGGGTATTAGTTACAGGTATCTGGTTATATTCTGCAAGCTCTTTTAATTCCTTACTTGCACCTGAGATAATTATTCCACCACCTGCAATTATTACAGGCCTTTTAGATTTCGCAATCTCCTGGGCAGCCTGGTTTATCATCCACTTATTACCCTCATATTTAGGATTATAACTTCTTATCTTTACCTCTTCTGGCCATATAAAATCTGCCTTACCTGCTGTTACATCCTTTGGAAGGTCAATAACAACTGGTCCTGGTCTTCCAGTGGTTGCAATATAGAAAGCCTCCCTTATTACCTTAGCAAGGTCCTCGGTCTTTTTTACAAGATAATTATATTTTGTACAAGGTCTAGTAATACCCACTATATCAGCCTCCTGAAAGGCATCGTTACCTATGAGGGCAGTGGGTACCTGTCC
>JAOACK010000082.1 GCA_026417875.1 Thermodesulfovibrionales bacterium
CTTTAATATCTCCTCGTATTCCCTTATGGCCTCCTCTGGAGGCAGTGTATCAGCATAGTTTTGCCTTGTTCTTATTTTATTAGGTGATTTCTTAACTGCATCTTCCCAGATAGCTCTTTCAGAGGACCAGAGGCTATTTCTCTGAAAGGTAAGAATACCTGCAATGAGGATAATGACTGAAGTTATAAGTGCTATCAGCCCTTTGTGTCTTCTTAGAGGTACAAACCATAAAACAAGCCCTGTTGATACCACAAGAAGTCCCATGAAGGGTAAATAGAGCCTGTATTCCATTATAATCTCACTTATTGGGAAGATACTGGATTCAACTGAAAGGGTCATATAATACCAGAAGATTCCGGTTGCAACAAATCTTCCGTGTCCTGGTCTTCTTAGTAAAGTAATTGCCAGCACAAGGACAGTAAAATGAAATATGAAGGCAAAAAAGGTATCTGTCTCAAAAAGACTTTTTGAGAGGGGATAATCGTAATCTATATTTAAACCCACGGGGAATAAAAAGAGTCTAAGATAGGATATGAGAACCCTTAACTGGGTTAAAAGATAAATGTGCCTCGGGATGTCTGGAGCGACAGCTGTCTTTTCTATTAAGGATTCCTGAGGAGTATACCATAGGGCATCTATTGTGCTTAATGGTATTATAAAGAGGCTCAGGATGAAAAGCATAAGGGTATGCCAGGGTCTTTTTTGTCTGAAATAAAGAAATTCAAAGAAAAGTATAACAAATGGTATGGTAAAGGCCATCTCCTTTGACTTCATCGCAAGTGCTGTTGAAAACAGTGAAAGGATATAGAAAATATTTCTCTCCTTAAGTCTGGCAATTAAATAGAAATATACAGAGGATAGATAAAAGAGCGTACAGAGAAGTCCGAATCTCTGGCTTATATATGTAACTGCCATGGTGTTTACTGGATGAAGTCCAAAAAGCAAGGCACCAAAAAAGGCTATCCAGTCCTCATATTCTCGGTAGGCATCTCCAAAATTAAGTCTCATTATCAATTTAACAAGAACGAAGATTAAAAGGGCATTCAATATATGAATAAGGAGATTCGTCAGATGATAAAGAGGGGTACTGAGTCCAGCTATTGAAAAGTTTACATAAAATGTTAAAAAACCAATGAATCTTGAACCATTTATATTTCTTAAAAGTTCTCCCAGATCCTTAACCCTGAGATTCTTTACTATATAGGCGTGGTCATCCCAGTGAAAAGGTGCAGTAAAGGTATTGGAATAGGAAAGAAAGGTAAGGATAGCAATGGCTATTAATAAATACTTTGTCTTCATCGGCATTCTTTAAGAAGCTCAAGATTCTCCTTTGCAAGTGTATCACCTGGATCAAGTTCTAAAGCCTTTCTTAAAAAAAACTCTGCTTCTTTACATCTGCCAGAAATCATGAGTACATAACCCAGATTATTCCAGGCAGGACTGTACTCAGGCTCTATTTCGATAACCTTTCTGTAATAATATTCTGCCCTCTTTAGATCCCCTCTCTTAAAATTTATATTTCCAAGTTCGTAGTATGAAAATTTATATGTAACCTTTTTCATCTCCTGGGTTACACTTTCAGATTCTGCCCTTTTAATAGCCTCCTCATAAAGAAGCTCTGCCTCATCATCCCTTCCTGTAACCTGAAGGACATTTGCAAGGTTCATAAAAGCAACTGGCTCTGGATATATCTCAAGTGCTCGCCTTGAGGCACTGAGTGCGCACTCAATATCTCCTGCCTTTCTACAGGCAACTGATAGATTAAAAAATGCCCTCTGGTTTGAAGGTGATTTCTTTACAGTATCTTTCCATAGACTTATTTCATCAATCCAGATACTGTTTCTATGGTAAGTAAGCATAGCCATAAGTAGAACCACTAATAAAACCAGAGTTATCTTTATTTTTTCATTTAACACCCTGTCTTTTAAGGATCTTCTGGTATTCAATATACGCCTCTTTTCTTTGAGGGTCTATTTTCATTGCTCTTTCATACATCTCCTTCGCAATGCTGTAATTTCCAAGCTCATCGATTACATTTCCTGCACCTACAAGGGCTTCATAGGAATTGGGGTCAATCTCGAGTGCCCTTCTGTAATACTCATAGGCTTTCTTTAAAAAACCCCTCTCATACATAAGGGAGCCAAGATTCACATAGGCATCAGCATTATTCTTGTCTAATCTTATTGCCTTTAACCATGCCTTTTCTGCCTCGTCTAACCTGCCCTTTAGTCTTAAAAGATATCCCAGTCTGGTAAGGTAATTACTGTTTTCAGGCTCGAGATAGGATGCCCTTTCAATGTATATTATAGCCTCGTCGATCCTGCCCTGGCGCTCGCATAACTCACTGAAAAGAGAATAGGCCCTCGGGTCTTCAGCAAGGGCTATTGCATTTTTTAGATATTGCTCAGCTCGCTCCAAATCTCCCCGTTCCATGAGGCCAAAGGCAAAAGCATAATTTACCTTTGGTGAATCAGGCATTGTCTCGTAAGCCTTCTGTAGAAATTCCATTGCCCTCTTAATATCACCTTTCATACCATAGATAGCTGCAAAATTGAGATATATCTCCAGGCCTGCTTTGAGGTAATAGAGATTCCCACTCCTTATTACATCGCTAAAGACCTCTGTTGTTTTGAATAATACAGCAAGAGCATCATCAAGTCTGTTTCGCATGAGATAGCTTCCTGCAAGATTTATATAAGGTCTTATCTTTCCAGGGGACTTCCTGACAACATCCTGCCATAATATGAGGTCATCCTTCCACACAGAATTTCTGCTAAGTGTTAAAAGAGTAAGGATAAGAATAACGATTGAGAGTATAAATTTTTTCACATTTTATTATAACAGAATCTCATCCTGCCATGAATAACCCTTTAAGGATTTAAAATCATTGTCTGACCCAGAATTTAAGAAAATTTCTTGTTGCCCAGAACTCAATAAGGGGCCTGTCATCTGTTATAACTGGTATATGAGCCATTTCAAGTATCTCTCTTACTGATTCTGCCGTTCTTACGAGCTCAATATCAAAGAGTGGTTCTATACCACGAATTTTTTTCATCTCCTCAAGCATAGGAGGCAAATAGGATGGCAGGAGTATACCTGTCTGGGGCACTGATTCAAGAGGTAGCTGTGAGCCAAGCATTATAAAGTCTCTTGATGCCTTTACTTTATAAACATACACATAAGGAAAGACCATTCTGAAAGTCTTTATGCATGACCTCAACTCATCCCTTGTAAATATCCATCCGGGAACCCACTGAGCCATTATTCCATGTGGTTTTAGTCTTTTAGAGGCAATCTCATAAAACTCCTTTGTGAAGAGATTTGCAGCCATTGCCTCTGATGGAACAGAGGGCTCTGAGGTTATTATGTCGTATTTTTTTTCATTATAAAGAAGATATCTTCTTGCATCATTTATATAAAGATTTTTATTTTTGAGTGTCTCAGGTATTCCAAACTTTCTCACAATCTCCACAACAGCAGGATTTATCTCCACAACATCTACATAAGGTGCATGTCTGCCAGCAATCCAGGTTGTAACACCGGCTCCAAGACCTATTACAAGGATATCCTCAGGTTTATCTCTTAGCGCCCTTACCGGAAGTTCAACAAGAAAGAGGGTATTGGGCACATCTGTAAAGGCTGTTCCTTCCATCTTTCCACCGTGCTGTAAGGTAACGAATCCATTTTCATCAAGATAGGCACGGACAAAACCCTGAGGATGGTCCTTTTCATAAAGAACCCTGTAAGATGCCTCTGAACTCCTCAGCTGCTCAAGGCTCTCAAATCTCCTAAGCATGTAGAAGGTTGCAAAATAATCTGAGGGGCTCGCCTTTAAAAAGGGATAAAGACTGAATATAAAGAGAAAAAACAAAGGTAGGAGTGTTCTAATTTTTTTTGACAGGTATATAAAAACTATGCCAATAATGAAATTAAACAGGCCTGCAATAAGGGCCGTAGCCTTTAAGCCAAAGGAGGGTATAAAGACAAATCCAGCAAGTAGAGAGCCGAATATGGCACCCACTGTATTGAAAGAATAGGCACTTCCAACCCACTTACCGAGGTTCTCAAGCCTCTCTGTCAGTATCTTTGAGACAATAGGGAAGGTAAAACCCATAAGAATTGTTGGAATAATCATTACCATTGAGGCAAGAAGAAACTGAGAGAAGAAAAACAGGGTCGTATAATCTCTTAAGAATAGATAGAGCTTAAAATAAAGGGATGGAAGAGTGTATATAAGAGGTATGCTCAGGATTCCAGAAATACCTATTCCTGTCTCAGAAAGGCCGTAGTAAAATAGTAGAGTACCTGAGCCTTTGCCAGAACTCCTATCCGCAATCATTCCACCAATATAGGAGCCAGCAGCAAGGCCTGCCATAAATGTTGCAAGCATTATTGAGAGGCTATATACAGTGGAGCCGAGTATTAGACTCAGTGCCCTTGTCCAGACCACTTCATAGACAAGGGCACTCAGGCCAGAAAAAAGAAAGGATATTAGGATTAATAGATGCATAGATTAATAAAAAGGGCTGGCACAGTGTGCCAGCCCAAAAATTTCATTCATTGTCTTTTTATTTACGGATTATCATAGTCATAGGTGGCACCTCCGTAGGCCCTTTCACCAGTGTGGCCTCCGGTACAGTTATTAAGGCTATCAGCGGTTTTCCTTACATAGCAACCACCAGAAGTTGTAGTTGTAGGTCTTGCAACTCCACCATTAGCATTACCATCATTAGGACCTATTGCCCAGGAAGCTCCATTTAAGAACCTCTTACCCTGCCTTGTTGTCCATGTAGGCCTTGCTGTACCCTGAGTAGGCTTTGAGTAGAAGTTAGTTCCATGAATTCCACCTACCCTTTCAGAGCCAGCTGAACCATCTCCCCTGTATATAGCATGACACATGTTACAGGTGATACCTGTACGCACATATGTCGGTGTTGTAGTACGAGGACATGCCTGGTAAATATGACCTGTAGTATTGTCATGCCTTACCCTTGCATATATTGAGGCAGGAGGATTATTCAATGAAGGACCTCCATAAACCGAGCGTCTGTGGCAATTGTAACAGAAGTAATTATAGGTAGTCTCATTTGCGCCTGTATGGACCTCTGTAGTTATTGTCACTTGAGTACCGTCAAAGAATTCATATCCTATAACAGGTTCCACTGATTTAACCATAAATTTATTAATAGATGCATGTGGTCCAAGAGGATCTGTAAGGGTAGAGCCATGACAGTCCTTGCAGAGAAGTATTGACCACGGTCCATAGGGCGGCACAAAGGTATTTCCTAGTCCTGCTGTTATTGCATAAGCCTGGTTACTAATAGCTGCTGATGGAGCTGGAGTAACCTTGAAGCTTGTAGAGCCATAAATCTCAACTATCTCAAACCAGAACCTCGGTGTATCTGGAGAACCTGCAGTTGGATAATTTATTGAGCCTACATATACCATCCATCCAGGAAGTACATTCTGGGGCAGTGAGCCGCCTCCACTAAGGGTTGCTGTACCAGCAGTAGATATAGAAATTGAACCTGTTGTGTATTTTGGCCAGTTAGGATTAGCACCGTATGGTCTTCCTGTTGCAGTTGTTGAACCTGTTGCTGTAATGGGCTGGTTCTTACCCCTTGCGTATATGGCATGATGGGCAAGGTTATTTGGATTTGCCTCCTCAGCAATATCACTTGCAGGCATACCTGTAGTAGCTACAGTACCAGCAAGGGAAAGATTTGTAGGTGGAGAGCTCAGGAATCCAAAATAACCATGGCACTTAAGACAGAGGTCTCTTTCGTACTGAACATCCCATACCTTGGTATAGCTATAGTCAGCACCTGGTCTATAGTTATCACCAGCATTTGTTGTAGTCGGCGGCTGGAACCCGACAGATACACCCCATACACCTTTCATACCTGAACCTGCTGAGCCATCCTGTTTAAACACCTCGTACTTGTCTCCAGCAGCAGGAAGAGCTGACGGGTGGTGGCGCGGTCCGAGGCCTGGGAGACCTGGTTTTGGACTTCCAGCAGCAGTTTCTCCACCGCGGCGATGCGGGTCAGTACGTCAGACATAGAGAGTCCTCCATGG
>JAOACK010000083.1 GCA_026417875.1 Thermodesulfovibrionales bacterium
CTTTCAACCTCTGTCTTCTTCCCCTGCCAGTAAAGACCTGTGGAAAGGTTAGAGTCAGGCATGTTAAGCTCCTTATATTTGAAGTACTATTAATTTTTTCTTTATAAGTGAATTTATAGCATGCAAGATTTCTTCGTCAGAAAAACGAGGCTTTAGAGATTTAACTATTTCTAACAATTTTTCTTTTGAAATATTTTTTTCTTCGCGGACCACATATACTATTGTTGATATTAATTCAAGTTCTTTTGCAGTTAAATTGCCAAACTCTTCAATAAGTTTTTTAAGCGAATTTTGAATTTCTGGGTCTTTTAAAAAATCACTTGCCTTTTCTCTGATTGATTCATTATTTTCTCCTACAGTAATATGATATCCACCGTAATTTGTAGGAACATAGTAAATTCGAACTCCTCCCCAGCTTTCAACAAGAGAAAGGTCTATTTCGATATCTGAGCAATAGGGTCCATATATATAGAAATCAAACCTATATCCACATTTAATACCGTATATTTCTTGTAGAAGAAAGATTAATTTCTGTAAAGCTGTTTTGCTAAATTGAAAACGTTTATCCTTTAGTCTATAAGCTAACTCCGCAATCAAACCATAGTTATCCCACGAAATAATGCTCTGTTTTTTGGTCATTTTCTCTCCTCCTTTTTATACTTTTTACTATACATTTCCTCTACTTTTCTTTTTACTTCATCCTTCTTTGAAAATGTAACATAAATTCTTGTTTGATCTACAGGCTTCAAGCCAGAAACGGCGCTGGATAATCTGGATAAATAAGTCAGTTCTTCTGTTTTCTCATTTGGTCTAATTAAAATAGGAATGTCTGTATTATCAAATTTATACCATGAATTTTTTGCTCTATCTATAAAGGCTTCATCGTCATTAAGTTCGTTTATAATTTCATCCCAGGCTTCGCCAAGAAAGTCAAGTTCTTCTTGAGTCGGCACTTCGGAGGTTTCATAAATCTTTCTATGATGCCTCCTTTTGGACAATATTTCTCCGTGTTCACCGCCATTACCATTACTGATTTCACCCAGAACCAGCCAGTCAGTCCATTTTAAATATTCTTCAATATTTTCCTTAGAAGTTGGCGGAGGAAAGGCATCTTTCTGACTTAAGGAAGAAGCTTTTTGTTTTTCAGAAAGAAGTGACCTCATGGTCTTTGCGAGATGAAAATCATAAGCCCTTCTTGTATGCTGAAAATATACTTGAGTAAACATCATATAGCGGGCTATTATAAGTGCTTCTGCTGAATGAATACCGCCTTCTTCAACAGCAAGTACTGGATTATTTTCTTGGTCTATCGTTACAGTCATTGTTACTATTAGGCGATTTAAATCATATTTGCCATAGGCAACTCCGATATGATAGGAGTCTCTCAATAGGTAATCTCCTCTATCCGCATCAAGTTGGCTTGATAGCAGGCTTCTCCATAGTAAAGACCTTTTTAGTTCAGGACTACCTTTTATGAAATTAGCTACTTCTTCTGCCTTTATCTTGTGATTTTGGTTTAAAGGATGATTTTCTATCACATCTTTCAGTAAGTATAAAACAGTAGCCGCAGAATAATCTTCATGTTTATAAGATTTTCCAGCTTCATATGAAGGCATTAATTCTTCTGCAGCATGGGAAAATGGTGCATGCCCTACATCATGTAGCAAACATGAAATTCTCAAAAGGGTCCTATCCCTTTCTAAACCACCATCAGTAAAATTGAGTTCATTTTTTAGGAAATCTTTTCTTCTTTTTACAATCTCATCAAATACCCGTGTTGCTAAGTGCATTACACCGAGAGAATGTTCAAAACGCGTATGCATTGCCCCTGGGTATACCATATCTGTTAAGCCAAGTTGTCTAATTCTTCGCAATCTCTGAAAAACCGGATGATTAACTATTTCTCTTTCCCATTCATTAAATTCTATAAAGCCATAAATAGGGTCTCTAACTTCATATATCTTTGGCATAATTTATTCTAACTAAAAATATCCGTTTCTTCTATAACTATAATATTCATCCTTTGAAATTATAACATGCTCTTGAAGCATTACATCTACAGTCTTTAATGCATTTCTAACAGCATCTGTTAGCCTATCATCGCTTTCATATGGTTCAGGCAGTCCGCCAGGGTGATTATGAGCCAGTATCACAGAGGTTGCCTTGTGCTTTAATGCACCCTCAACAATCTTTCGCGGAAAGACTACTGCTTCAGATACCGTTCCCTCTGAAAGATTTTCAGAATGTATAAGTTCATTCTTGCTGTTAAGATAAAGCACGTGGACTATTTCATTACTACTGCCACCTATCACTGCTTTAAGATAATCTACAAGGTCATCAATTGTCCTAAAAGACCTCTGGCTGAATGCCCTTCCTTTGAAGTACTCAGAGATTATTTCCCTAATGGTTTTTATAAATAATGCTGAGTTTTCTCCCAACCCCTCTACTTTTGATAGTTCATCTAATGGTGCATCAAGGACATCTTGAATTGTCCTGAACTTAGAGATAAGTGTTTTTGCAACAGGCTTGGTGTCCTTTCTCGGAATTGCATAGGTAAGGAGGAGTTCAAGTACTTCATAGTCATGAAATCCCTCAA
Source organism: Thermodesulfovibrionales bacterium (assembly GCA_026417875.1). NCBI lineage: Bacteria > Pseudomonadati > Nitrospirota > Thermodesulfovibrionia > Thermodesulfovibrionales > Thermodesulfovibrionales bacterium. Next base: position 2,597 of record JAOACK010000083.1, read on the forward strand.
AGCCTGTTTTTCTGCACCGTTCCCTTAATCTCTTTCTGTGCCCCTCGTACGGCCTTTTGTCTCTGTTCATCTTTTTATCTTCGGACATATCTTACCAAAATCACATTGATTGCAGATCTTGATATTCCTTGCATCCCTTGGGAATCTTCTTTTTATGATATCATTTACTGCCTTTGCAATTGACTTTTTAGCATATTCAAGCTTCCTTGGCGTGGTCAAGACCTCCACTCTTTCTGGAACTTTTCCCGAATCAAGATAATGAATATATGCCTTTTTAACATCTAATCCCAATGCCTCTCTTGCTGCAATTGTATATAGCTGAACCTGAAGATGAGCCTCTTCTTCAGAAAAACTCCTTCTTTTACCTGTCTTAAAATCCACAATCTCAAGAATATCTTCTGAGGCATTTTCTCTCTTTAGCAGGTCAATAGTGCCTGATATGAGGGCATTCTCAAGGTCATATTCAAAAGGGCGTTCTGTCTTGACTGTAAGGCTGAAGTCTTCCTTCCATAATTTTATATAATTCTGGATGCTTTTAACAGCACTTTTTCTTAAGGTATCCAGAATCAAAGAGCCCTCCTATGCCACTTACAGAATAAGGAAATCCCGCCTCTTTAAGGGCATTAAGGTAAAGCTTGGCATCATATTTAACAGATCTAAAGAATATGGCTATATCTGAGTAACCGAGCCCCTGACTTCTTCCATTACTTTCTATTATCTCAGTCCCGACAGGGCTGTTATTAACTATCACACTATTTGCACACATACTAACTAATACTTAATCTAATCTCAATTGACTCTATAAATTTTTCCACTTCTCAAGTGTTATATGCTTTCTTGAGCATCTTAAAAGTTCTTTGTCTGATAAGGCTGGTAACTTGCTTTGTGCAGCGACTTTTTTAACTCCCAATGAGTTGCGTCTTTGGAAGTTCCTCTCCATACCTCCGGACAAAGCTGTATAGCTTCTTTTTATTTTAACTTCACTCATCAAGGAATTTTGCTTTGTATGACAGCCTTTTAGTTCAGGCATATCAGAAAAAAGCCTCGTTCATCCGCTCTATATAATTCTTTGGTAAAGCCTATTTTACTTCAGTATCTCTCAATTTACAAGGTATTTTGAGTTCAGTAAAGCCTTCTCCATGAGATTAAGTCTAAAGCCTCACAATCACTCCCTTAGACCTGAGATACTCTTTTGCCTCTCTGATTGTGTATTCCCTGTAGTGGAATATTGATGCAGCAAGGACAGCATCTGCCTTTCCGATAACAATGCCTTCATAGAGGTGTTCAAGGTTTCCTGCACCTCCAGATGCAATGACCGGTATGCTTACTGCTTCAGCAACTGCCCTTGTGAGTTCAAGGTCATAACCATCCTTTGTGCCATCTCTATCCATGCTTGTAAGGAGTATCTCTCCGGCACCGAGCTCTTCCATGTATTTTGCCCACTCTACAGCATTTATTCCTTTCGGTCGCCTTCCGCCATGGGTATAAACCTCCCAGAGAGGCAGTCCAGCAGAGGAGTAGTGCAGTAGTTCAATAGTCTTCGGTGAGGAATTTTTTTCTTTTATAATTTTCTGCTGCTCTGCTGCTCTGCTGCTCTGCTGCTCTGATACATGCTGAAGTAACAGTCTCTCCAAGAGTTCTCTTGATGCCCTGAGCCACTCAGGTATCTCCTCTGGGTTTCTTATATCAAATCTTGAGCCATGAACCCTCTTTGCATCAATGGCTACAACTATGCACTGGCTTCCAAATCTCATGGCTGCCCTTTTTACAAATTCAGGATCATTTACGGCAGCAGTGTTTATTGATACCTTATCACAGCCAGCATTGAGAAGGTCTCTTATGTCTTCAAGGCTTTTAATACCACCACCAACTGTAATGGGCATGAATACATCGGATGCAGTCCTTTCAACAACATCAAGGATTATCTTTCTCTTTTCATGCGATGCTGTTATATCAAGGAATACAAGTTCATCAGCACCCTGCTCATCATAATATATGGCATTCTCTACAGGGTCTCCTGCATCTCTTAGATTCACGAAGGACACGCCTTTAACAACCCTTCCATCCTTAACATCAAGACATGGTATTATTCGTTTTGCAAGCATGTTAAAAACCTCTAGAATCCAGATATATTTTTATGCCCTTGTACATCTCTGAAAGCCTTCAGATATTTCATAGAGCTTATTAATGCCATCCACAATATCATTTTCATTGTATTCATGTGTGAGGATACTTCTGAACTCTCTAAGTCTTATCCATTCCACAGCATTTTCAATAAGTCTGAGTTTCTCAGCACTGTTAAGGATATCAATAAATGGACTCTGTTCAAGATCTTCCCGCAGGATTTTTACAATGATAAATCTTAATAATCTGCCTGCATCGTCCTGAAGCTTTCCAAATCTATAAGAGATCTGGTCAATAAAGGATAATTCTGTGTATGAAAGTCCTCTATATTTTTCGACAGTTAAGGGAAGAAGTGGTTTTATTGCTTTCATTGCTGACAGGAGCCTTGTAAGATGTTTGTCGCAGATTTGAATTTTTTTCTGGAGAATCTCTTTTTCAAAATTCAAATCTTTACTCCTTCTTTTTCAGCATATCTGTATATTAAACTATCTGTCTCCTGTCCTTTCTTTTTTACCACAAGATCTACTTTGCGATCGCCAATTTTTATCTTTAACTCGGCGAGGAAATCAGCAATTCTATCAAGGAGACCTTCAGTGAGGGAGCTCTCTGTGTAAATATCAATATCGCCTCCTTTTTTTCTATCATCAATTCTTGAACCAAATATCCGTACTTCAGAGTCCTCTCCAAAATATTTCTGCGAAAGGTCCTTAGTTATTCCTATAATCTCCGGTTCAATCCTCATTTATTATCCCTATCGCCTCTCTTAAATCAATTGCTCCAGAATAGAGTGCCTTTCCTGTGATAATACCATAGAGACCTTTTATCTCTTTCAGTCTTTTTATATCCTCAAGGGATGAGACACCTCCTGATGCTATAACTGGTAGATTAACTGTCTTCACCATCTCTCTTATTGCCTCTATGTTAGGTCCTCTTAGCATGCCATCCCTTGATATATCTGTATAGATTATGCCCCAGACTCCATAATCCTGCATTCTCATGGCAAGCTCTGTTGCCTTCATATGCGTTATCTCAACCCATCCCTTTATAGCAACCAGCCCTTCTTTAG
>JAOACK010000084.1 GCA_026417875.1 Thermodesulfovibrionales bacterium
GTAATGGATATGACATTTGTGGGTATATATCCTGAGACATCACCAGCCTGTGTCTCAATTACAGGAAGGGCAGTGAGTGAGCCTCCGCCATACTGGTCAGATAGCTTTGCTGCCCTCTCCAGAAGCCTTGAATGGAGATAGAAGACATCACCAGGATAGGCCTCTCTTCCAGGTGGACGCCTGAGGAGAAGTGATAGCTGTCTGTAGGCTGCAGCCTGTTTGCTCAGATCATCATAGCATACAAGGGCATGCCTTCCACTGTCCCTGAAGTATTCACCCATTGCACATCCAGCATAGGGAGCTAGATACTGCATAGGTGCAGGATCTGAGGCTGTTGCTACAACCACTATGGTATGTTCCATTGCACCGTATTCCTCAAGGGTCTTAACTGTTCTTACAACTGCAGACCTTCTCTGACCAACTGCCACGTAGATACAGATTACATCTCCTCCCTTCTGATTTATAATTGTATCTATGAGTATTGCTGTCTTTCCTGTCTGCCTGTCACCTATTATAAGCTCCCTCTGACCCCTTCCAATTGGTATCATTGCATCTATTGCCTTTATACCTGTCTGGAGGGGTTCTTTAACAGGCTGCCTCCTAATGATACCAGGTGCCACAACGTCAACAAGCCTTGATTCTGTTGTCTTTATCGGACCCTTTCCATCAATGGGTCTTCCGAGTGCATCAACAACCCTTCCGATTAGTGCCTCACCAACAGGAACGGACATGATCTTTCCTGTTCTCTTAACAATGTCTCCTTCTTTTATTAATTTGTCATCACCAAAAAGAACTGCGCCCACTGCATCTTCTTCAAGGTTAAGGACCATGCCTATAACATCATTTGGAAACTCAAGGAGCTCAGACATCATGGCATTCTCAAGTCCATAGACCCTGGCAACTCCATCACCTACATAGGTGACAACTCCCACCTCGCTTACATCAATCCTCTTTTCAAAGTCTGCAATCTGTCTTCTGAGGTACTCACTTATCTCTTCTGTTCTTATCTCTTTGACTTCCATATGCTCACCCCTTTATAATTTCATTCTTTAAAATATTTAATTGACCTCTCAAACTCAGGTCATATACTGTATTGTCAAACCTGACCACTATGCCTCCAAGAAGTTCTGGGGCAATGGATACATCCACTCTAACATCTTTCTGAGTAATATTTCTCAGGGCATTAGTAATTCTTTCCACCATACCACCATCAACAGGGATTGGGCTCAGGACTGTCGCCTTGAGAAGCCTCTTTCTCTCGGCATAAAATTTATTTAAAAATTTGATAAATAAGGGTAAGGCTATAAAAGCCCTTTCCTCTAGAAGCTTTAAAAGAACACTTCTGGTCTTTTCACTGAAGCCAATCTTATCAGATAAATGGTTGAGAAATACATTCTTCTCCTGATCATGAAAAAGTGGATTGACAAAGAATCCCTTTAATTTTTTATCTGCCTCGATTAGCCCCGAGAGTTTTTCAAGGCGGGCTATCTCATGGGGAAGTTCTTCAAGGGATAACATACCCGAGAGCGTCTTTGCATATCTTTTTGCTATCCTTTCACCTTTCATCCCCTGCTCCTCTCTTCTATCCTTTTTATTGAATCTTCAAGAAGTCTCTTTTTTTCCTCTTCTGTCAGGCCCTGAAGTTTCTTTTCTGCAAGCTCAATGGCAAGAAGTGCTGCCTCTTCTTTGAGTTTTTCTATTGCCTTTTTCTTCTCAAGCTCTATTCCTTTTCTTGCATCCTCAATGAGTCTCTGGCTGATTCTTTTACCCTCTTCTATAATACTGTCCCTCTCAATCTCTCCTGCCTTTTTTGCTGTGCTTAGGACCCTTTCTATTTCTATATCCTTCTGGGAAAATCTCTCTTCAACCTCCCTTAGTGCCTTTTCAGCAAGCTCCCTTGCCTGTCTGGCTTCATTAAGTGCCCTTTCAATTGTCTCTGACCTTTTTTTAAGAAAATTCCTTAACGGTTTTCCAGCAAATATAACAAGGATTGCTACAAGAATAGCAAAATTCACTATCCGCCAGAACCAGTCCCAGAATCCTGCATGATGTTCTGCCTCTCCTGCAGCCTGGGAAATCCCTGAAAGAGCTAAAATAAAAAATAATACCAGCATAATCCAAAAGTGCCTGTAGTCCTTACTGACCTCTAACTTACCTCTCCTTTCTAACATCCGACCTCCTCAGCCATTGCTTCGCCATATTATACCCTCACAAGTTTGTTTACAATATCTTCTGAGATCTTCTCTATCTCCTGTCTGAGTGCCTTTCTTGCCTCCTCAGTTGCAGCAGCAATATCCTGCCTTGCCCTCATAAGTATCTCCTGAGCCTCTTTTTCAGCCTGTCTTAAAAGCTCTGCCTGTCTGTCCTTTCCTTCCTGGGTATATCTTTCAATTATCTCTTTTGCCTTTCTGTTTGCCTCAAGAAGCTCCCTGTTGAGCTGGTTCATAAGTTCCTCTTTTTTCTGGTTAAACTCTCTTGCTTTTTTCAAAGAACCATCAATACCTTCCTTCCTCTCTTCAAAAAGTCTCATTAGTGGTTTAAAAAGGATTATATTGAGAATGAATATGAGAAAGAGGAAGTTTATGAGAAGGACAAAGAACCATTTGTTAAATTCAAGCATCCTTCACTCCTTTTAGCTTAAGAGCCACTGTGCTAGGAAGCACTGTAAACTCTCCTCTTAAGATATAATTTAGTGCAAAAGGTTATCATACCTGCAGAGATTTGTCAAGATTCCCTTTATTAATTTTTTGAATCATTTTATAAAGATTGCTATTTTCTAAACTTAACCCTGAACCCTGCCTTCTGCTATACTTTTTACATGTGGAGTATCAGGATGAGAGCAGGTACAGGAAAGCTCCATATATCCGGAGCTGAAACAATCACTGAGCAGGATGAGATTATAACTCTATCTCAGGCCTTTCTTCTCAGGGCCCTTTGCCATCCAAAGGGACTCCCTTCAGAAATAGTCCTTACTGTGGAAAAATTAAAGGTTAAGCCTGTTTCTGTTCCAGTGCTTAAAGTTACTACCCTTGAATGTCCCTCGCCGTTTAGAGCAAAAAACTTAATAAAGGAACTCCTCAGGACAGAAGGTATCAGCGAGCTCGCTATAAAAAGAGGACTTTCCACAGTCTATTCAGAAAGGACCATGCGTGGAGCAAGCCTTATAGAAGCAAAGACAGGAAGAAGGCTAGAGCCGGACAGGGAAAGAGGTGTGAGGGTATCAAGACTAGGAATTTCCAGAGATTCGGAGGAAAAACTCTCCAGCATACTGGAGAGTCTCGGCATAAATACTACAAGGGTAAAAGAGGCACTCATACTGGCATCAAAGGTTGCCTCCTGTCCCGGTATAATGGCAGAGGTCTGTATATCTGATGACCCTGATTATACAACAGGGTATGTTGCCTCACAGAGACTTGGTTACCAGAGGATACCAAATATAAAAGAAAAGGGATCAAAGGCAGGAGGAAGGGTTTTTTTTGTAAAAGAAGGTAGCAGTATAACGAGAATCATCAGGTATCTTGAAAAAAAACCTGTACTTGTAGAAGTTAATTATGATATAAAAAACACTGTATTAAATCCGGATTAAGCCTTAAAATAATCGTATCTGTATTTCCTAATTGATACATAAAAAACTTAAAATGAAAAGGGTCTTTATTATTGCAAATCCTGTCGCTGGAAGTGCATCAAGGAGAAGGATTAAAAAAGCGACTTCTCTCCTTAAGTCCATGGGCTATTTAACTGAATTGCTCTGGACAGAGAACCATGGAGATGGTATAAGACTATCTAAGGAGATATCTAAAAACCATCCTTCTCAAGATATCCATGCGATTATCGCTGCCGGTGGAGATGGAACTTTTAATGAAGTGGCAAACGGACTCATTGGAACAGCTGTTCCAATGGCCATTTTGCCACTTGGAACAACTAATGTCCTTGCAAAGGAGCTGAGAATTCCCGAGAAGGTTGAAGGCGCTCTATCGCTACTTAAGAAAAGTCCCGCAAGAATCTTTCCAGCAAGGATAAAAGTTAACGGCATGGAGAGATATTTTCTCCTGATGGCAGGAATCGGTTTTGATGGAGAATCTGTTTACGGAGTAAATAAGAGTCTAAAAAAAATCAGCGGAAAACTTGCCTATATTTTAAGTGGAATAAAGAATTTTATCAGATACAGTCCTGTTCCAATGAATATAAAGATAGATGATCTTGAAGTCCAGGGGTATAATGCAGTTATATGCAAATCTGCCTGCTACGGCGGCTATTTCAGAATGGCACCTGATGCAGATTTAAGAAAACCTGAACTTTATGCTGTAGTATTTACGGGAAAAAATAGAGTTTCTCTGTTAAAGTATGTAGCTGGAGTAATAACTACAAGACATATTAAATTTCGGGATGTTATATACCAAAAGGCCTCAAAGATAGTTATTGAGCCTGAAAGACATGTCCAGATAGATGGAGATTATTTTGGCAAGGGGAAAGTAGAGATTACCTCAAGCTTTGAAGAACTGAGACTTTTTATTCCTTAATAATTCTTCTTTAGCTCAAGTAGTACAAGTTTTGCAATTCCCTTTAATGTCTCAAAAACACCTATGCCCTGCGTTGCCACTGCTTCAAAATAGGGTACGCCATTTGGATTCAGGACCCTGTTCAGCTCCTCAACTGGCACTACGTTTGGAAGGTCTCTCTTGTTGTATTGAATAACAAAGGGTAATTTTTCAAGGTCATAACCCTGTTCTGAAAGATTGATTCTGAGGTCTTCTAAGCTTTCTATATTTGCCTCCATCCTGTCTATCTGGCTATCAGCAACAAAGACAACACCATCAACACCCTTAAGAATCAATTTCCGGCTTGCTGCATAGAAGACCTGACCAGGAACTGTATAGAGATGAAACCTTACCCTGAAACCCTTTATATCACCAAGGGCAAGAGGAAGAAAATCAAAAAAGAGTGTTCTTTCAGTCTCTGTCGCAAGGGATATTAGCTTGCCCTTCTGCTCTGGATTTGTCTTTTTGTATATGTACTGCAGATTGGTGGTCTTTCCACAGAGACCGGGACCATAATATACAATCTTGCAGTTTATCTCTCTGGAGGAATAGTTTATAAAGGACACCTGGTAAACCTACCTGAAGAGTTTATCAATGTCCTCATCAGTGATCTCCGCAAAGGGTGATTCCTCTATCTTTCCTTCCTTCTTTGCACTCTCTGCCTTCTGGTTTATCTCATCAAATATCCTTGCGAGCACCTCTGAGGATTTTTTAACCCTTAATCTAACCAGACCAAGGCTTGACCTCTGGTCAAAGACAACAACCAGTATCACCCTCTGACCAACGAGGGAGATGTGGACATTGTCTTTCTCTCCCTCGTTGTAAATAAGGGAAAATTCCTTCTCTCCAAGGAGCCTTGCCATACCTCCTGTTGCAGCAATATTTCCGGCAGTGAGGGATGCAAGGGATGTGGTGTCCACATTGTGGGTCTCTCCTGCAATGGCTATGAGCTGGCCATTTTTATCAACAAGGAAGACGAGTTTTGCATTGGATTGCTGATAGAGTCTCTGGAGCTCTTCATCAATCCTTTTGAACTCGTCTTCATACATTATAAGATTTGTAGCTGTATTGGTCATAAAAGAACCACCCTGCTGAACCCCCGGCTTAGAGCTGACCTGATTCTCTTAGTAACCTCTCCCATTCCCTGTCTAT
>JAOACK010000085.1 GCA_026417875.1 Thermodesulfovibrionales bacterium
ATTATACTGTCTGCTCCTGCTTCTAATAATTCAGGAAACCTTAGGACTATAGCAAACCTGTGCTCCATTCCCGGTTTGAATATAACTTCCACTCCATCAACATCTTTAATATTTTCCTGGAGTTTCTTTGTTATCTCGGTACTCTCAGACGTAGGAATCCTTCCTGCCCTTCTATCCACTATGAGTCCGTTCTTTAAAGTAGCGTAGTTTGCCCTTATTGCTACATCCCTCTTGGTTAGCTCCACGCCAAGACCCAGGGATTCAAGGACACCACGACCTATCTGGTACTTTAAGGGATCATATCCAAAAAGAGAGAGATGACCCGGGCCGCTTCCTGGAGTAATTCCTGGTAACACAGGTATGTGAAGACCGCAGGCAGAGTTCCTTGCTAGATTATCAAGGTTAGGCTTTCTTGCTGTATCAAGCTCTGTCTTACCGTTTAAAGGAAGTCCGCCAAGCCCGTCAAGGACAACAAAAACTATCTTTCTTTCATTCCTCTGAATAAGGGACTTAATAAGGTTCATCATGGATTTATCAGGCTGATTCCACAGTCTGCCTGTAAATCAAAATAGGTTTTTCTTTCTTAAGCACTGTATCTTCATTTACAATGCATTCAGATACATCTTTCTGAGAAGGTATCTCGTACATGACATCAAGCATTAGATCCTCAAGAATTGCCCTCAATCCCCTTGCACCGGTCTTTCTCTGAAGAGCAAGCCTTGCAATTGCTGATATGGCTCCATCGGTGAATCTTAGCTTGACATTGTCAAGGGCAAGGAGTTTCTGGTATTGCTTTATAAGAGCATTCTTTGGCTCTGTAAGGATCTTTACAAGCGCTGCCTCATCAAGCTCATCAAGGGTTGCAACAACAGGAAGTCTTCCAACAAATTCAGGTATCAGACCGTATTTTATTAGATCCTGGGGTTCGACCTGTCTCAGGAGTGAACCAACCCTTTTATCTTTGAGACTTATAACATCAGCTCCGAAGCCCACAGATTTCTTTCCAACCCTTTTTGCTATAACATCTTCAAGCCCTACAAAGGCACCACCACATATGAAGAGTATATTTGTCGTATCTATCTGAATATATTCCTGTTGCGGGTGTTTTCTTCCACCCTGTGGAGGCACGTTTGCAACAGTACCCTCAAGAATCTTCAGAAGTGCCTGCTGAACACCCTCGCCTGATACATCCCTTGTTATGGATGGATTCTCTGATTTCCTGCTGATCTTGTCAATCTCATCTATATAAACTATACCTCTCTGGCAGCGCTCTATATCATAGTCTGCAGCCTGAAGGAGTTTCAGAAGTATATTCTCCACATCCTCTCCAACATATCCTGCCTCTGTAAGGGTTGTTGCATCAGCTATTGCGAAAGGTACATCAAGGAGTTTTGCAAGAGTCTGTGCAAGGAGTGTCTTTCCTGTGCCAGTTGGTCCTATAAGGAGTATATTCGATTTCTGGAGCTCCACATCACCGGCCTGCGGAGAATATATTCTTTTGTAATGATTATGAACCGCAACAGAGAGTATCTTCTTGGCCCTTTCCTGACCGACCACATATTCATCAAGGAACTGGTGTATCTCCCTAGGAGTTGGTAGCTTTACTCCGTGAGAAGGGATTGCCTCATAGACCTCCTCAGCTATTATTTCTCTGCAGAGCTCCACACACTCATCGCATATAAAGACCGACGGTCCTGCAATGAGTTTTCTAACCTCATCCTGGGATTTTCCACAGAATGAACATCTTAGTGGTGAATTTTTTTTTGCCATTTATCAATACCTCATTTATTCTTTTTTAATGTTGTTATCACCGAGTCAACGATTCCATAATTCAGTGCCTCTTCGGCAGACATAAAGAAATCCCTCTCTGTATCCTGCTGTATCTTCTCATAGGGCTGACCTGTGTGTAAAGAAAGAATCCTGTTTAGATTCTCTTTCATCTTCAGTATCTCCCTTGCATGGATCTCCACATCTGTTGCCTGACCGTAAAAGCCCCCCATTGGTTGATGGATCATTATCCTTGAATGGGGAAGGGCATATCTCTTTCCTTTTGTACCAGCTGAAAGCAGGAGGGCTCCCATACTCGCTGCCATTCCAATGCAATAGGTTGCTATATCACACTTCACATACTGCATGGTGTCATAAATAGCAAGTCCTGCTGACACAGATCCACCAGGTGAATTTATATAAATATGAATATCCCTTTCAGGATCTTCTGATTGAAGAAAGAGAAGCTGTGCAATTACGAGGTTGGCTATATAATCGTCTATTGGAGACCCAATAAATACTATCCTATCTTTTAGAAGCCTGGAATAAATATCATAGGCACGTTCTGTCCTTCCCGTCTGTTCTATTACAATTGGAATTATAGCCATGCTTTTAACCTTTTTCTATTATTTTTTTATGAATGGTGTCAAGGACCTTTTCTTCATAAACAGCCCTTCTCAGGGAATCTCTTTTTTCTCTGTCAGTCATATAATATTTTACAATAAACTCAGGGCTAACAAGCAACCGCTGGCTGAGGTCAATTATATAAGATTTTATATCCTCTTCATTTATCTCAATATTTTCTCTTTCACCAATCACCTCAAGAAGAATTGAAGCCTTCACCTTTCTAACGGCTTGAGGCCTTAATTCTTCTTTTATCTCCTCATCAGTCCTTTTATCATCTGGTGTCTGTCTTCTGTAGTCTTCAAGATCAGCCATAAGCTGTTCCTGAAGAAGCTGCTCAGGTATCTCAAAATCAACAGCATCTACAAGTTTATTAAGAATTTCACCCTTCTGCCTGAAACTTTCTTCTTTCTCTTTTTTCTTTAAGAGATTCTCTCTTATCCTTGCCTGTAACTGCTCGAGATTATCAAAGCCCACATCCTTTGCAAGCTCATCATCTATATCGGGAAGCTCCCTTCTCTTGACCTCCCTGAGAGTAACCTTAACCTTAACCCTTTTGCCTGCAAGAGCCTCATTTCTGAAATCCTCTGGAAAGAGTGCTTCAAATTCTATAGAATCTGATGCCCTGTGCCCCTCAATATTCTTTGAAAACTCTTTTGGTAAAAGATCCGTTCCGAGCTTAAAGACCTGATCCTGATAACTTATTCCAGCCTCAGGTATCTCATAGTCCATGATAACAAGGTCGCCATCCTTTGCAGGCTCTTCCACTGGCTCATAAACAGCCCTGTTCTCCTGAAGCCCTCTTAGCGTCTCCTCAACCTCTGAATCCTCAACATTAACCTCTTTCCTTTCAATTTTTATATTTTCATAATTTATATCCTTTATCTCAGGTCTGACCTCTACGAGAAAGGTGAGCTTGAGGGGAGCCTTTCTTTCAAACTTAAACTCTTCTTCCAGAACAGGCATACTCACAGGTCTCAGTGAACTCTCCTGAATGGCACGGGCATAATATTCAGTTACAATCTCCTCTATAACCTCCTGCTCTATCTCCTTGCCGTATCTTTTCTCAATAATATCAAGAGGTACTTTTCCTGGTCTGAAACCTGGCATCTTTAACTTTTTCTGAGTTTCAATAAGTGCCTTTTTTATCTTTTCCTCAATTGCAAGCGCAGGTATCTCAATCCTGAGCCTCTTTTTTGTCCCGCTTATGTCTTCAATCTCAACCATTCAATTACCTCCATATCTTTCTTATCCTGTCAGTTGCTTCTATGATCCTTTTTACATCCGCTGTGAGTGCAAATCTAACATAACCTTCACCGGCTTCACCGAAACCAGCTCCTGGTGTAGCTAGCACATGAGCTTTCTCGAGCATCTCATTAACAAGACTGGCTGAATCGTATCCTTCGGGCACCTTTGTCCATACATAAAAGGTTGCCTCGGGCTTTATTGCTTTAAGAGGAGTAGATGAGATTCCTTCAAGAAAGGCATCCCTTCTTTCCTGAAATTTCTTTCTCAGTTCAGAAAGTATCTCTTCATCTGTATTTAATGCAACAATTGATGCCTCCTGTATTGCCTGAAATACACCCGAGTCAAGGTTGGTCTTGATTTTTCCAAGACCGGCTATTACCTCCTTGTTCCCAGCAGCGAACCCTATCCTCCATCCTGTCATGCAGTAGGTTTTTGAAAGGGAATGAAACTCTATACCAACTTCCTTGGCACCATCGACACTGAGAAAGCTCAGGGGCTTTTTATTATCAAAATATATCTCTGAGTAAGCTGCGTCATGGCATACTATGATATTGTATTTTGCTGCAAATTCAATTACTCTCCTGAAGAAATCCTCTCCTGCAGTTACTGCTGTGGGATTGTTCGGATAATTTATAAACATGAGCTTTGCCCTTTTTGCTATCTCCTCAGGTATTGAGTCAAGGTCTGGCAAAAAAATATTCTCTTCTTTGAGGGGCATGAAATAACTCTGACCGCCAGCAAAGAGCGTTCCTATGTGATATACAGGATAGCCAGGCGTAGGCACAAGCACCACATCACCTGGATTTACAAAGGCTAAAGGTATGTGTCCTATACCCTCCTTTGAACCAATTAGTGAAAGCACCTCTGTTTCAGGATCAAGCACCACACTGAATCTCCTCTTATACCACTCACTGACAGCAGCCCTGTAGGCATACATACCTTCATAAGATGGATAGCGGTGATTCTCGGGCTTCTCAACAGCCCTTTTCATAGACTCTACAATGTGAGAGGGTGTGGGGATATCAGGATCCCCGATACTTAGGTCAATAAGGTCAGCTCCTTCCTGAATTGCCTTTTTTTTCATTTCATCAATGCGTGCAAAAAGATAGGGCGGAAGATTTCTTACACGATCTGCAAGATGAACCTTTATCGAGTATTTCACGGTACCTCCTTTGCGTTTGTAAGAGAATTTATAATTATAATATCTGAGACTCAAAAGTTTCAATTAAAACATCTTTAGGGTAATGTCAATACTTCTGTGTAAATTCATTTAAAGGTTTTATCCTCCAATGTTCATTTAACCGGCTAATTACTGCTAAGACTATCCTCTCTATGCTTGCTGTGTTGTTAAAAC
>JAOACK010000086.1 GCA_026417875.1 Thermodesulfovibrionales bacterium
GTGGAAGGACAGTGGGTGCAGGAGTAGTTACGGAGATACTGGAATGAGGGAGATAATACTTTTACAGTGCACAGAGTGTAAGAACAAGAACTATTCAACAACCAAGAATAAGAAGAATACACCTGATAAGCTTCAGCTCAAAAAATACTGTAAGCACTGCAGACATCATACACTTCATAAAGAGACTAAGGCGTAGGCCAGTAGCTCTAACGGCTAGAGCATCGGACTCCAAATCCGAGGGTTGGGGGTTCAAATCCCTCCTGGCCTGCCATTTATTAAAGAATGAGGAGATGATATGATTAAGAAAATAAAAGAGTTTTTCAGGGAAGTGGGCTTTGAGCTCAAGAAGGTAGTCTTTCCATCCAGGGAAGAACTCATAGGCTCAACATGGGTTGTAATTATTGCTGTTATAATTGCCGCCATATTTCTTGGGATAGTTGACGTTGGATTAGCAAAGATTGTTGAGAGGTTACTGAGATAAGATGGGAAAAAACTGGTATGTAGTTCATACCTATTCAGGCTATGAAGATAAAGTAAAACAGTCTATTGAAAAGAGGGCAGAAGAAAAGGGTCTTAAGGATAAGATCACCAATATTCTCATTCCTACAGAAAAGGTTATTGAGAGGCGGGGTTCAAAGAAAAGAGAATCAGATAAAAAATTTTACCCTGGTTATATACTTGTGGAGATGGAGCTTGATGATGAGACATGGCACCTCATAAGAAGCACACCAAGGGTTACAGGATTTGTTGGCGGTACAAAACCAGTTCCTCTTTCTGAGGAAGAGGTGAATGTTATTGTCCAGCAGGTTCAGAAGGGACCGATGCAGGTAAGAACCCAGTATGTAACAGGAGATGAAGTGAAGATAATTGATGGTCCCTTTTCAGGATTTGTGGGAAAGGTTGACGAAGTGGATATAGATCATGGTAGATTAAAAGTCATTGTTAAGATTTTTGGAAGAGAAACACCTGTGGAGCTCAATTTCTCACAGGTGGAAAAGGAGCGATAAGGAGGACAGATGGCAAAGGAAATAGCAGCACAGGTAAAACTACAGATACCGGCTGGAAAGGCTAACCCAGCACCGCCTGTTGGTCCTGCCCTTGGTCCGCACGGTATAAATATAATGGAATTCTGCAAGCAGTTTAACGCAAAGACACAGGCGATGGGTGATACCATAATACCTGTTGTCATAACTATTTACAAGGACAGGTCTTTTACATTTATAACAAAGACACCGCCTGCTTCAGAATTGATAAAGAAGGCAGCTGGTATAATAAAGGGTTCAAGTGTTCCCAACAAGGACAAAGTAGGAAAGCTGACCATGGCACAGGTGAGAGAGATAGCCCAAACGAAACTTCCTGACCTCAATACTCAGTCCCTTGAGGCTGCAATAGAGATGATAAAGGGAACTGCAAGAAGCATGGGAGTGGAGATAGTGCCTTAAAAGTGTTTCAAAATTTTTAAGATCAGTTATAGTGCTTCTGAGAAGTTCTATGCATCAACATATTTTCATATTGAGGAATATCATAATAAAAAATCATTAATGAACAGGAGGAGGCATGGGTAAAAATATAGAGGCAGCTCGGCAGAAGATCGAGAGAGCAAAGGAATACTCCCTTGAGGATGCCATAAAGCTTCTCAAGGAATGTAAATATGCAAAATTTGATGAAACAGTGGAGCTTGCTGTAAATCTCGGTGTTGATCCAAAAAAGAGTGACCAGGTTGTTAGAGGTACGGTGCTTTTACCCCATGGCACAGGAAAGCCTGTGCGAGTACTGGTCTTTGCCAAAGGAGAAAAGGAGAAAGAGGCAAGAGAAGCAGGTGCAGATTATGTGGGAGCAGAGGATCTGGTCGAGAAGATCCAGAAGGGATGGCTTGATTTTGATAAGGCAGTTGCCACTCCAGATGTTATGGGTCTTGTTGGAAAGCTCGGCAAGATACTTGGACCGAGGGGTCTAATGCCAAATCCAAAACTCGGTACCGTGACCTTTGATATCCAGAAGGCTGTAAAGGAATTGAAGGCAGGTAAGGTAGAGTTTGCTGTTGATAAGGGCGGAGTGGTTCATGTTCCTATAGGAAAGATGTCTTTTGATGATTCAAAGCTTGTTGAAAATGCAATGGCAATAATATCTTCTATCATAAAGGCAAAACCTGCTTCATCGAAGGGTAAGTATTTAAGGAAGATAACCCTTTCATCTACAATGGGTCCTGGTATAAAGATAAATATAGATAGTGTTATTTCAAAGAAAGGATAAATTTCTAATTCAGGCTTTGCCTGAAATAAATCTTGTCAGAGACAGCGGGTGTTTATCTTAAATGGTAAGCCCAGCCCGCCGAGACAGTTCTGGATAAAGGAGTCTCTGGGAAAGGAGGGATGATGGAAAGGGCAAAAAAAGCAGAGGTGATTGATGAACTCAGGGATAAATTCCTCAGGGCAAAGGGCGTTGTATTCACTGACTATACCGGGATGACTGTGGCTGAAATGTCTGAGTTAAGGAATCTTTTAAGGAGTTCAAAGATTGAATACAGGGTCATTAAGAATAATCTTGCCAGAATAGCTGCAAAGGAAACACCTCTTTCTGTTCTCAAGCCTGAGGAATACAGAGGTCCCATTGGCATTGCTATTGGATATGATGACCCTCTGCTTGTTGTGAAAAAGGTACTCGAATTCGCTGAGAAGAATGAAAAGCTCAAGATCAAGAACTCTGTTGTTGATGGAAAAATTTTTTCACCTGAGGAACTCAAGGTTCTCTCAAAGCTTCCACCGAGAGAAGTGCTTCTCAGTATGCTTGCCGGTGGACTTGCACAGCCACTAATGCAGCTTGCTTCAGGGTTTAATGCCATGCTTTTAAATCTACTTTATGCCTTTGAGGCATTGAAACAAAAGAAGGAACAACAATAAAATATATGGGAGGAATATAAAATGTCAGTTACAAAAGAGCAGGTTTTCCAGTTTATTGATAATATGACGGTCCTTGAACTCTCTCAGTTTATTAAGGAGTTTGAGGAAAGATATGGAGTAAAGGCAGCAGCACCTGTTGCAGCGGTTGCAGCACCTGTTGCAGGAGCACCTGCAGCAGCGGCTCCGGTAGAGGAGAAGACAAGTTTTGATGTCATTCTTGCAAATGCAGGAGAAAAGAAGATAAATGTTATTAAGGTTGTCAGAGAGCTAACCGGCCTTGGACTCAAGGAGGCAAAGGACCTTGTTGAGGGTGCTCCAAAACCTGTTAAGACCGGTGTTTCTAAAGATGAGGCCAATGCCATCAAGGCAAAACTTGAGGCAGAGGGAGCAAAGGTAGAGATAAAATAATCAGTCTGGGTTGCTTAAGAAAGGAAGTGCACAGGGCTGAAGAGAGAAACCCTGAAAGGGTTATCTTGCTTCAGCCTTCTGTGCTTGCTTTTTAAAGATTTTAATTTTAAAAATTAAGGGTTTACCCCGAGGAGAGGAAAGCATGGCTAAGGTTTTAAGAGAAAGACTTAATTTTGGAAAGGTAAAAACAATCCTTGATGTTCCCTATCTCATTGAATACCAGAAGAGATCTTTTGAGGAATTTCTTCAGAAAGATGTTCCACCCGAAAAGAGAGAAAACAAAGGGCTTCAGGCTGCTTTCAAGGATGTCTTTCCCATAACAGATTACAATGAAATGATATCTCTGGAATTTATAAGTTATTCCATTGGAGAACCAAAATTTACCGAGAGGGAATGTCTGGATAAGGGGATTGATTATTCAGCACCCATAAAGGTAAAGGTAAGGCTGAATTTCTGGGAGCTTGATCCATCAGGCAAAAAGGTCCTGAGAAATTCAAAGGAACAGGAGGTATTTATTGGTGAGATCCCTCTAATGACCGAAACTGGTAGTTTTATCATCAATGGCACCGAGAGAGTGGTTGTGAGTCAGCTTCACAGGTCTCCAGGGGTATTTTTCAGCCCTGATAAGACAAAGACACATACAAGCGGAAGACCACTCTTTACAGCAAGGGTGATACCCTCAAGGGGCTCTTGGCTTGATTTTGAATTTGATACAAAGGATATCCTTTATGTAAGGATTGACAAGCGTAAGAGGCTGCCTGCAACCATTGTCCTTAAGGCACTTGGATATTCTGATGAGGAACTGTTGAAGATATATTATCCTGTTGAAACCATAAAGATAGAAAAGAATGGTTACTTCAGGATACTCTCCGATGTATTAGTGGGAATGAGGGCAAGTGATGATATAGTGGATCCCAGAACAGGTGAGATAATTGTAAAGGAAGGAAGCAAGATAACCAGATATGCTTTAAAGAAGATGGAGACAGCAGGTATCAAAAAGATAAAACTCTCTGAGCGAGAAATAATAGGAAGGGTTACCATAAAGGATATTATAGACCCTGATACAGGTGAGGTTATCGTAGCAAGTAATGAAGAGATAACACAGGAGAGTTTCCAGCAGATTCTAAGGCTGGGCATAGACACCCTTGAACTCCTTTATATAGATAATGTGAATTATCTCTCTTCCCTGAGGGATACCCTCCTTACAGACAGGGTAAAGACACAGGAAGAAGCACTCATAGAGATATACAAAAGAATGCGTCCTGGGGAACCTTCAACAATTGAGGCAGCAAGGGAGCTATTTAATGGACTCTTTTTTGATCCGAAAAGATATGACCTTAGTCCTGTCGGAAGGGTTAAGATCAATAAAAGACTCGGTCTTGATGTACCGGTTTCAACTACAGTTTTAACAGACAGGGATATTATAGAAATAGTTAGATACCTCTTTATGCTGAGAACGGGTAAGGGTGAGGTGGATGATATAGACCACCTTGGTAACAGAAGGGTAAGGGGTGTAGGAGAGCTTCTTGAAAATCAGTTCAGGATCGGGCTTGTGAGGATGGAGAGGACAATAAGAGAAAGGATGTCACTAACAGAGGTTGAGGAGCTTGAGCCCCATGATATACTGAATGCAAAAC
>JAOACK010000087.1 GCA_026417875.1 Thermodesulfovibrionales bacterium
TAAGAGACAGGGATAGCAAAGCTCATACCTGTGAGTGCCACAAAGGAAATAAATTTAAAAACAGCTATAGAGATAACCCTACCTCTTAAAGAGGCCTATGAGAGTAATCCACAGATTAAAGAGCTTCTTGATATTGCGATTAAACTTGAAGGTCTTGCAAGGCATGCCTCTGTGCATGCTGCAGGTGTTGTTATTGCTCCACAGCCTCTTACAGAATATACCGCTCTTTACAGAGGTGCAAAGGGTGATGAGACAGTAACAACACAGTTTGACCTTGAATCTATTGAGAAGATAGGGCTTCTTAAGTTTGATTTTCTCGGACTTGATACCCTAACCATCATTGATACAACCCAGAAATACATAAGGCAAAAAGAAAAGGATTTTGATATTAACAATATCCCTCTTGATGACAAAGAGACTTACAGACTTCTTTCCTCCGGAAGAACGGCTGGAGTTTTTCAGCTTGAGAGTTCTGGCATGAGGGAGCTTTTAATGAAAATGGAGCCGGACAGGTTTGATGACCTTATTGCCCTTGTTGCCCTTTACAGACCAGGGCCACTGGGCAGCGGTATGGTGGAGGATTTTATAAAGAGAAAAAAAGGTCTGGTGTCTGTAAAGTACGAACTGCCTGAATTGAAGGATATACTGGATGAGACCTACGGTGTTATCCTTTATCAGGAACAGGTAATGAGGATATCGAACAGGATTGCTGGATTCACCCTTGGACAGGCTGATATCTTAAGAAGGGCAATATCCAAGAAGGATCCTTTCTTAATGGAAGAACTAAAAACAAAATTCATAAATGGTGCAGTTGAGAGAGGATATTCAGAGGATATTGCAAGGAGGCTTTTTGAATTAATTGAGTATTTTGGCAATTATGGTTTCAACAAATCTCATTCAGCAGCCTATGCCCTTGTTGCATACCAGACTGCCTATCTAAAGGCACATTACCCAGTTGAATTCATGGCTGCCTCTCTTACAGCAGAGGTTGATAAAACTGATAAAATATTGAGACTCATAAATGAATGCAGAGAGATGGGAATAGAAGTACTTCCACCTGATATTAATAAGAGCGAAGAGGCCTTTACTATTGACGGCAGATCAATAAGATTCGGCCTTAAGGCAGTAAAGGGAGTTGGTGAAGCAGCAATTGAATCAATTAAAGAAGAAAGGAGCAAAAAGCCCTTTGATTCCTTTGAGGATTTTTTAAAAAGGTTGGTTGAGCGCGGAGGCAATGGCTCTCAGGACAGTACAAGAAAGTTAAATAAAAAGGTTATAGAGGCACTTATAAAGGCAGGTGCCTTTGATTCCCTGGGCATCTCAAGAAAGGATGCCCTTGCAAGGCTTGATTTATTACAGCAATCACCTAAAAACCTCTCTCCTTTACAATCTGTTCAGCCAAGCATGTTTGACATTTCAGTTGTAAATGAGAGCTCAGAAACTGGTGCTGATAGAAGAGAGAAAGGAAAGCAAGGGGATGTTTCTCCTTCACTACAGCATCCTTCTTCAGAAGAGGCTCTTAATCTTGCTTACGAAAAGGAGGCTTTAGGATTTTATATTACAGGTCATCCCGTAAAGCCCTTCAGGCCAATATTGAGGACATTCGGACTTAGAAGTTCTGAAGAGTTGAAATCATTTATGGAATCAAAAAATACTTCCCTTTCTCAGGAGATTTTTGTTGCAGGGCTTGTTTTAGAACTTAAAAAACACAAAACTAAGGGAAAGAATGAATTAATGGCCTTTATCACCCTTGAGGATGAGGAGGGTTCTTTTGAGGCTGTGGTTTTCCCGGAATTGTACAAAAGATCCATCAAATTATTTGAAAAGGGCTCAATAATTGTTGTAAAAGGTAATACCGAGTCTTCAGAAAAGGGTTTTAAGATAATTGCCAGAGAGGTAGAAGATTTTGATACATTCATAAAGAATTCACTTCTCAGAGCATCCAGGGTTATATTAAAACTCAAATCTGATGAATTCAGAAAGGAAAAGTTTGAGAACTTTGCTGAATTTCTAAAGACCTGCCAGCCTTCATCCCTCAGCCTTTCTGCTGCGAAGGGACTTCCCTTTTATATAAATGTCATAATGCCTGATTTTACTGTTACCATTCAGAGCAGTTATTCTATTATTCCTGATTTAAGGTTCCTAAGATTAATAGAGGACCTTTTTGGTAGAAACAGTCTGGAGGTGATTCTTTGAGTTACTATTTTGATTTTGAAAGACCCATTCAGGAACTTGAACTGAAGATAGAAGAATTGCGAGCTTTCTCAGATGGACGGGATATTGATCTTAGTAGGGAACTTGCTGAGCTGGAAAAAAAGGCTGAGAAGTTAAAAAGGGAAATATATTCAAACCTCACACCCTGGCAGAAGACCCTTATTGCAAGACATCCTGAAAGACCCTATACCCTTGATTATATTAATTTAATTGCAAAGGACTTTATTGAACTTCATGGTGACCGGCTCTTCGGTGATGACCAGGCCGTGGTATGTGGTCCCTGTTTTATAAATGAAAGACCTGTAATGCTTATAGGTCACCAAAAGGGCAGAGGAACAAAGGAGAGAATTCAGAGGAATTTCGGTCAACCTCATCCAGAGGGGTACAGAAAGGCTCTTAGGGTTATGAAACTTGCTGAGAGATTCAAAATGCCAGTTGTCACCTTTATTGATACACCTGGTGCCTATCCAGGAATAGGGGCTGAAGAAAGAGGCCAGGCTGAGGCAATAGCAACAAATCTCATGACCATGGCCAGACTTCAGGTACCCATAATCTCTATAGTAATAGGCGAGGGCGGAAGCGGTGGTGCCCTTGCTCTAAGCGTGGCTGACAGGATATTTATGCTTGAAAATTCAGTATATTCTGTGATTTCACCTGAGGGCTGCGCTGCCATCCTGTGGAAAAAAGATGGAGAACTCAGCCAGGATGATTATGCAAAGGCTGCTAATGCCCTTAAACTCACTGCCCAGGACCTTTTGAATTACAAGATCATTGATGGAATCATACCAGAGCCCCTTGGAGGTGCTCACAAGGATGTCCGGGCTGTTGCAGCAGAGATTGAAAAGACAATAGTATCCACCCTTGAGGAACTTTCCCAGAAACCTATAGGCAGACTTCTTGATGAAAGGTATAAAAAATTCAGAAAAATTGGAGTGTTTTTTGAAGGAGAGGTCCTTTAATCCTGAATTTCCATCCGGAACAGAGTTAATAATTTTAATTAATAAGCACAATTTATTGTCTGATTAAAAAAAAGAATTTGACTTAACTAAGTCATAGTCTTATAGTAGATTGATTTTTAATCCTGCTTTTAATTTTAAAATGGAGGCAATCATGAGGCTTGTCCTGTTAGGTGCGCCAGGTGCGGGAAAAGGAACCCAGGCTAAGAAACTGATTGAAAAATATTCCATTCCCCAGATCTCCACAGGAGATATTCTGAGAAAAGCAGTATCAGATGGTACACCTCTTGGAAAGGAAGCAAAATCCTATATGGACAGAGGAGAGCTTGTACCTGATAGCGTTGTCATAGGTATTATCAGGGAAAGGCTCAAAGAAGATGACTGTAAAACGGGTTATATTCTTGATGGGTTTCCAAGAAATGTTGCTCAGGCTAAGGCACTTGATGAGATGCTTAATTCATTGAACTCTCCCCTTGACTTTGCCATAAGTATAGATGTTCCATTTGATGAGCTCATGAAGAGACTGACTGGAAGAAGAACTTGTAAGAGCTGTGGACAGATGTATAACATATATTTCAGTCCCCCTGAGAAAAACGGCGTCTGTGATAAATGCGGTGGCGAACTCTTTCAGAGAGAAGACGATAAGGAAGAAACCATTCGCAAGAGACTTGAGGTTTATGAGGCCCAGACGGCACCTGTTATCGGTTATTACAGAGAAAAAGGAATACTCAAGTCTGTTCCTGGAACAGGCAGTATAGATGACATATTTAATAACATTATCTCAATCTTAGAGAAAAGGGGGTAAAACCTATGGCAAAGAAAAAGGCGACAAAAAAGGTTCCTGCTGCCAGAAAAAAGGCTGCAGCAAAAGTTGACAACTCCCTCTCCCCTCATGGTGGAAAATTAGTTAACAGGGTTATTGAGGACAGGGAAAAGGCAAGGAAGCTCGCAAGCAAGGCAAAGGTTGAGCTTCCAATCAGGGATCAGCATGCAAGGGAAATTGTAAGCATGGCCTATGGATTCTTCTCTCCTCTTGATGGATTCATGAAAGAGGCAGATGTGGCAAATATATGTAAGAAGATGACCCTTGCAAGTGGTTATGTCTGGAGCATACCCATAGTCTTCGACCTCTCTGATGATGAGATCAGGTCAATGGGTATTAAAGAAGGAGTTACCATACTTCTTAAATACCAGAATCAGCCCTTTGCTACTCTTGATGTTGAAGAGATCTATTCCTTTGACAAGAAGCTGATGGCTGTGAGTGTCTATGGCACAGACGATGAAAAACACCCGGGTGTAAAGAGAACCTATCAGTATAAGGATAAATTCATTGGTGGCAGAATTACCCTTATCAATCCTCCAAGGATAAATCCACCCTTTGACAAATTCTGGTATCCACCTGCGCTCTCAAGGGAGAAATTTAAAGAACTTGGCTGGAAACGTGTAGTTGCTCACCAGACTAGGAATGTTCCTCATACAGGGCATGAATGGCTAATGAAAGGAGCGTGGTTTGAGGCTCAGTCTGATGTGGATCCCCATGAGTGCGGTGTTCTTGTTAACTGCGTTGTTGGAGAAAAGCGTAAAGGTGACTATATAGATGAAGCAATAGTCCTCAGCCATGCTGCCCTTGGTGAGCATGGTTATTTCAAGCAGGGAACTCACATGACCTCTATC
>JAOACK010000088.1:0-3912 GCA_026417875.1 Thermodesulfovibrionales bacterium
GTACTGGCCATGATACACCTTCGTTCCATTTAACAGTGGGACAGTTAAAATATGCCTCAGGACCTTTACATCCCATCTCATAGAGGCACCAGCCGAGTCTGTGACCCTCATCACCCCATGCACGGACAAATTGACCAGCGTCAAAATGTGCTCTTCTTTCACAATTGTCATGGATCCTCTTGCCATGGGCAAAATAAGGTCTTCCTTTACTATCTGTAGCTGGAAGTGTTCCAAATGTAAGGAAATGAACTATAGTTGCAGTAAGATTCTCTACATTCATAGGACATCCCGGTAGATTTACAACCTTTGCCTTTGGTACAGCTTTTTTCACACTGACAGCACCGGTTGGATTAGGAACTGCTGACGGGATGCCGCCCCAGGATGCACAGGAACCAACAGCAATAGTTGCCACAGCATTTTCACATACTTCCCTGGCGATACTGAGAGCGCTTTTTCCACCAATACAACAATAAATTCCATCATCCTTTGCCGGTATTGCTCCCTCCACAATTGCAATATACTGACCCTTTTGATTTTTAACTACATCCATGAGAGATTTTTCTGATGCCTTTCCGGATGGAGCCATTATGGTCTCATGATAATCAAGGCTCAGTATATCAAGCACAATCTCTGGAACAGTTGGCTTTGATGCCCTCAAAAATGATTCGGTATCCCCGGTGCAGCTTTGAAATTCTAACCACACAACAGTAGGTCTCTTCTTCTTCTCAAGTGCCTCAACAATCTTTGGAACAAAGCTCGATGGAAGAGCAAGGGCTGCAGCCATTGTTGTGCAGAATCTTATAAAATCCCTTCGTGAAACACCTCTGTCTCTTAAAAGTTCACCAATAGTACCATCTCTCTTTGATCCCATAAAGACCTCCTTTCTATTAAGAAAAATTCAGTGAGCCCTGAATTGATTTACTTTTACTAAAATTAATATCAAAAAATAAGTCAATTGTCAAGTTTTTAATGATTTATTTTTTTTATAACCCTCCTATCGAAACCAGTTTCGTATATTAAAAACATTAATATTTTTTCTGTTAAAATATTCTATGGAAATAAACCTGAAATATCTTCCATCATTATCACAGAATGAAATCAGGAGTATTGAAGATATTCTTACCGACGAAAGACTTCTCAAGCATTTATGGATAGAACTTCTGTTAAATCCTGATATCGTTAACACAATAAGCTCATATGTTTCCAGACCAGATATTCAAAAAAGCCTTCAGGATGCCTTGAGCTGGTACCTTGCCTTCAGGTGGTTATTGCCGGAAAATAAACCCTTAGAGGAATTATACGAAAAGAGGGAAGTTATGCCTTACAAAATAAAATTAAGAGTTTACAGGGAAAGGAAAAGAGATTTCATAAAAGGTCTTATTTATGCAGGATTATGTTAAACCTTATATCACCCTGATAGAAGATTTTTTAAAGGCCAGAAATAAAAACTTAGACATTCTTTTAATAGGTGGTCTTGCTATGAGTTTTTATGGCAAGCCGAGATATACAATTGATATTGATGGTGAAATAAATTGTGAAGAATATCTCTACGAAGAACTTACAGCATATCTTAAAAATAAAAAAATAAATTTCAATCTTGGTGAAAACATAAGTGGCTGGGGAGTTGTACCCCTTCCTGAAGGTTATAGAGAGAGGGCATTAATTGTTTACAGCAGTGATCGATTGACTCTTAAGGTATTAGATCCCATTGATTTTATATTCAGTAAATTAATGAGGGGAACTGAAGAAGATTTTAAAGATATTATTGATGTTATAAAACAATATAATATTTCTTCTGACAAAATACTTGAAAGAGAAAAGCTCATAAAATATCCAAAAGACCCTGAGACATTCTTTTTTAAAAAAAAATTTCAGCACCTTCTGGATTTATTAAAAGTCTCACCTTTTACGAATACCTAACATTAAGAGAAAACCTGCAATAAAAAATATCGTTACTGTCAAGATAGCAGGCCTCTGGGAGCCTGTAAGGCCAGATATCTCACCGAACAAAAGGGGACCAAGTATGGCTGAGCTCTTTCCTACCATTGAATAAACACCGAAATACTCTGACTCCTTTTCTCGGGGCACGAAGCGGGAAAAAAGGGCCCTTGATGATGCCTGCACTGTTCCAAGCCCTATCCCGGCAATAGAGGCAAGTACAAAGAATCCAGATCTTGTCGCAACAAAGAAGGCGCCAACAGAGACCGTTATCCAGAGAACAAGAGAAATAAGAATAACATCCCTCGGTCCCCAGGAATCAACAGCTCTTGCAAAGAGGAAGGCACCAATAAGGGCTGTAATTTGAACAACTATATAAAGTATTATGAGCTCCTTCTGTTCAAATCCCAGCGTAACAGCAGCATAAATACCTGAGAAGGTGATAACAGTATTGATTCCATCAATATAAAGAAAGTAGGCGATCAGAAATCTTCTTAAAGCACTTTCAGTCCAGAGTTCTCTGAATGTTCTCAGTATATAGTTCATGCCTTTACGGGCAGAATGGAAAAATCTTTCCTTCCTCTCATCAGCAGGCATATTTATAAATAAAGGTATGGAGAAAATAAAAAAGAAAAGAGAAACCGATATCCATGTAAGGTCATAATGACCCCTCTGGACCAGATAAAGACCTATGAGAAGAGAGATAATAGAACCCAGGTAACCTATAGCATATCCCCATGATGAGACCCTGCCAAGATATTCTTTCGGACTTATCAATGGCAGAAAGGAATTATAAAATACCACAGCGCTCTCCATTGCTACATTGGCAACAAGGATGAGAAAGAATCCTTTAAGAATATCTCCACTTTTAAGAGTAGACAGAACAGCCACAGCAGTAATACATAAAGCCACCGATATAAAAAGACTTCTCTTCCTTAAGCCTGAATAATCAGCTATTCCACCAAGTAAGGGAGAAAGGAGTGCAACAATGAGCATGCTTGATGAGATAGCCCTTCCCCACCACAGTTCACCAAGACCCGGGGAATCACCCACTATGACTGTTACATAATATACAGGAAATATAACAGAGGAAATTACAGCTGAATAGCTGGAATTTGCAAAGTCAAAAAGGCACCAGCTGAATATCCTTTTTTTATCCAAATTCTTCAAAGCCACTTCATCATGGATAAAACAGCCAACGCTGTAAATTGGTTCCTTTTTTAATGGCTTAAATTAAAAACTGACCATAATATGATTGAAAGTCATTATTATCATAAACCATATCAACTAACCATGCAACCATATCTGCCCAAATTCAATTATAATAACTCTGCATTAACTTTTATATCTTAAATCTTAAAAATGTTAATATAATTTATGTCTGAAAATATTCATACCATAAAAGTTACAGTTTACTATGAGGACACTGATGCTGGCGGTGTTGTCTATTATGCAAACTATCTCAGATACCTTGAGCGGGCAAGGATGGAGTTCCTGAAAGATAAAGGAATAGACGTCATAGAGTTCCATAATAAAGGCATATTCTTCGTGGTGAGTCAGCTTGAAATTTCCTATAAAAAGCCTGCAAAACTTGGAGATAGCCTGACAGTAACAACAGAGGTAGCAGAAATAAAGAATGCCAGTCTGAAGATTAAAAATTGCATTCTAAAAGACAGCGAGCTAATAGCAGAGGCATGCCTTACACTTGCCTGTGTTGAGAACGGTAAATTAAGAAGGCTTCCCGAACAATTTAGATCACTTTTAAATGACAAATCTTACTGAAGCAACCTTTGAAGAATTTCTTATCCTTTTTAAGAATACAGAGATTATTGATTTAAGGAATATAACCTTCATTGACCCCTCCAGTTTCACAATACAAGAGTCAATATTTCTGCTTGCTATCGTAATTGTTGGCGGGGCAGGAAATCTGTGGGGGACGGTGTTTGGTGCTCTACTGCTGTCTCTTATACACAT
>JAOACK010000088.1:3922-4274 GCA_026417875.1 Thermodesulfovibrionales bacterium
TGCTTGGTATCATTGAGCTCGGAGAGATAAAAAGAGAATCTGGAAAATCTAAAACCCTGCTGCTTCCTTCTAACATTGAGGCCATGAAATATCTTGAAAGAATGGATTTTCTAAGATATGCCTCTGAAAATTATATAATCAAACCAGAGGATTTCCGATTATCGGAAAGATACAGAAGAAGGATTCACTCAGATGTGCTTCTTGAAATTACGAGAATAGAGAAATCAGATGATATACATTTTATTGTAGCAAAGGTAAAGGAAAGGGCAGATATTATTCTTAAAAAACCCCTCCATTATGATGAAAGGGCTATAAAAGGATTCATAGTTGCCCTTTCAGAGGTATGCCAGAA
>JAOACK010000089.1 GCA_026417875.1 Thermodesulfovibrionales bacterium
CGGAGATGTGTATAAGAGACAGGTATGGAGGTGAAGAATTTGCTATTATATTAATAGAGACGTCATTAAAAGAAGCCAGACTCATTGCAGAAAGATTGAGAAAAAGGGTTGAATCCAGTAAATTCATCCACAAGGGTACCACCATAAGGGCTACAATGAGCATAGGTATAGCCTCAGTTCATTCAGGCATGAGGATACAGAAAGGCAAGCTAATAGAAAATGCAGATAAGGCACTCTATAATGCAAAGCATAATGGAAGAAACCAGACTGTACTATGGGAAGATATATCTAAGGAGTCAAAAATAAACAGCTTTTGAGAAACATCATGGAATTCATAATTGAGGTTAGCGAAGAAGAATTAAAAAAAGAAAAGGCCAGGGCAAGGGAGTTAAGGAAGAGCTCCTGGTGGAAGAGGAAGCTCGGGGAGGGAAGGTGCTATTACTGTGGAAGGAAATTCAAGCCCTCAGAGCTTACAATGGATCATCTCATACCACTTATAAGGGGTGGAAAGTCCGTTAAATCAAATCTTGTTACAGCCTGCAAAGAATGCAATAATAAAAAGAAGTACCTTCTTCCATTTGAATGGGAGGAATATCTTGAAAAATTGAAGGCAGAGGAGGTGGAGGAATGAGCATCCTTGAAAGGGCTGTGCCTACAGAAGGAAAGATAAAGTTTCTTATAGGAGAATTTGTTCACAGGGGTTTTTTTTATCTCTATGAGGGCAACATCCTTCATATTGAAAAAGGTCTCCAGAATATAATGGTGGTTGAACATCCCTTCTGGAAGAAGATCCTCTTTATTAATGGTCTTATTCAGCTCACTATCAAGGATGAATTCATCTACCACGAATCCCTTGTCCATATCCCTCTTCAGGCATTACCCGAGAATAAAGTTAGGCGCGTCCTCATATGTGGTGGCGGTGATCTGGGTGCAGCCAGAGAGGTGCTCAAATATAATGAGGTTAAGGAAGTTGTAGTTGCTGATATAGATCCGAGGGTAACAGAGGTGGTAAAAGAATACTTTCCCGAGATGATTGAGGGAGTTCTTCAGGATTCCAGACTTAAACTCTATCATCAGGATGCCTTTAGGATTGTTGAGGATTATATAACTAGAGGAGAGAGATTCGATTTTGTAATCATTGATTCAACTGATCCAGATGTCTCTTCTGGAGAGAGGGTAGAATTATCCCATTCGCTCTTTGGCAGAGAGTTTCACTCCCTTCTAAAAAAACTTGTTCCAGAAGGTATCATTGTTCAGCAGGCTGGTGTTCCATTTACAATGAGCAATATCCTTGATGTTACTCTTAAAACATACAAAGAGGTATATTCAGGAGAAAGAGTGCTATGCTACAGGTCAAATATCCCCTGCTTTGGCGGAGACAATGCCTTTATAATCCGCTCAGCGAATTCAGATCCTGTGGTACCGGTTAGAAAATCAATTCCCCATACTAAATACTACTCACATGAAATACACAGGGCATCCTTTGTGCTACCTAAGTTCTGGAAAGAGATTTTGGAGCCTTAAGCCTGTTTTGCCTTGGGCCTCCTGTTTGCCTCAAGAACCTTTTTTCTGAGTCTTACTGAGTGAGGTGTAACCTCCACGAGCTCATCCTCTTTTATGAACTCAATTGCCTGCTCAAGGTTCAATATCCTTGGAGGCACAAGCTGTATTGTATCATCAGAGCCTGCAGCACGTATATTTGTGAGTTTTTTTTCCTTTGTTACATTCACATCAAGATCATTTTCTCTGGAATTTTCTCCCACAATCATGCCCTCATATACGGGTGTTCCTTCTCTGATAAAAAGTGTACCTCGAGGCTGGAGGTGATAGAGGGCATAGGCGGTTGCTCTTCCAGGTCTATCTGCAACAAGGGCGCCTGTCTGTCTTTTTGACATCGGTCCATGCCATGGCTCATATCCATCAAATATGTGATTGAGAAGACCGGTGCCCCTTGTATCAGTCAGAAACTGTGACCTGAAACCAATTAATCCTCTTGATGGTATCCTGAACTCGAGCCTAACCCTTCCGAAGCCATTGTTCTGCATTCTGATCATCCTACCCTTTCTCATTCCTATCTGCTGAGTGACAACTCCTACATATTCATCCGGCACATCTATTATTAGAAGTTCCACAGGTTCATGCAATACTCCATTAATCTCCCTTGTAATTATCTCCGGCATTGATACAGAAAGCTCGTATCCTTCTCTCCTCATCATCTCTATTAAGATTGCGAGCTGAAGCTCTCCTCTTCCCATTACTTTAAAGGAATCAGAGCTATCAAAATCCACTTTGATGGATACATTATACAGAAGCTCTTTTTCAAGTCTTTCCCTTATATGCCTTGATGTTACAAACCTCCCTTCCTTTCCAGCAAAAGGGGATGTGTTTACAGAAAAGACCATGGATATCGTTGGTTCGTCCACTTTAATTCTCGGCAAAGCTTTTGGCTTTTCTATATCAGTAACAGTATCACCTATATTTATACCTTCGATACCTGCAAGGGCCACAATATCTCCAGTAGAAGCCTCTTTTACTTCTTTTCTTTCAAGTCCCTGAAAGGTATATACAGAGGTTATCTTTGACTTTACCATCTCTCTCTGATTTTTAATAACAGCAACGGTATCACCTGCCCTCACTCTGCCAGAAAATATTCTTCCTATGGCAAGCCTTCCCACATAATCATTGTAATCAATGTTTGTAACCAGAAATTGCAGGACATCCTTTTCATCTCCTTCAGGTGGTGGAACGGTCTTAAGAATGAGTTCAAATAATGGTCTTAGGTCTTCTGAGCTATCATCCAGATTTAGTTTTGCAATGCCTTTTTTTGCATTAGTATAAACAATGGGAAATTCAAGCTGTTCCTCCGTGGCATCCAGGTCTATAAAAAGGTCGTAGATTTCATTTATAACTTCCTGGATTCTGGCATCAGGTCTGTCTATTTTGTTTATCACTACAACTGGAGGCAGTTTTAATTCAAGTGCCTTTTTAAGTACAAACCTTGTCTGTGGCAGGGGTCCCTCTGAGGCATCTACAAGGAGCAGCACTCCATCAACCATCTTGAGCGTCCTTTCAACCTCACCTCCGAAATCAGCATGGCCGGGTGTATCAACAATGTTTATTTTTACACCACTGTATTCAATTGCGGTATTCTTTGCCATTATTGTAATGCCCCGCTCTCGCTCAAGGTCAATATTGTCCATTACCCTCTCCTGAACCAGCTGATTTGCACGAAATATGCCTGCCTGCTTCAACATGGCATCAACAAGGGTTGTCTTGCCGTGGTCAACATGGGCAATGATAGCTATGTTTCTTAGATCTTCTCTTTTCATAAAACCTCTAGTGATTATTTAGGCACCTATTCCTGGTATTACAAGGTCAAAATGGTTATTTTAACAAAACTGAATATTAATGACTCGCTAAAACTTTTGTAAAATCTGATTTCAGGGCATCAATTGATTCATGGAGTGCTTTTAAAGTCTTCCAACATGAAGATTTTACCTTCAACTATAATACAATTTTTACAACCGGTTCATCATGTGAATAAATTTCTTAAAAAAACAATTTTTTCCTTTGATGCACTTTGAGAAATCAAAATTCTATCATTTACCCTTTCTGAAGAGATAATATTCATCTGTTTTCAAAAAAGTAATTGTCCTTCCATAAGGAAATTACCTCAACCGGCTTTTAAAGTGTTTGGTTTATGATATGAAAATTTAGTTACATCCCGGAGTTAATTCCAGGTTATTGCTGGTGGACGGTAGGGGATTCGAACCCCTGACCTCCAGAGTGCGATTCTAACCTTAAAAATAAAAAGTGGCTTAAATGCAAGGTTTGCCGAGTGCATTGTGATGAATTTTGTGATAATTTATCACAGTTTTTATCACAGTCCAAATTATCAATAAGAGGGAGTAAAAGATGGAAAAATAACACTTAAACTAAAACCTATGGGCTAATCAAATTCTAACAGGGCCCTGTCTCCATCGGGGGAGAGGAGACGATGAAGTTAATGAGCTTAACCTGTCTCTTATACACATCT
>JAOACK010000090.1 GCA_026417875.1 Thermodesulfovibrionales bacterium
CCTATGGTCTGTATACCCTGCCCTGCCTCACCGCATATCTTTATTGAGTAATCCATAAATAAATTAAAAAGGGAGGATTTCTCCTCCCCTATAATATTAACAACCTTCTATTGCCCTTTTCTTCTTTGGTGCCTTTCCAGAAAGTGATTTAATATATGCAACTATATCAGCCATCTCTTGACTTTTTGGATCAAGAGGCTTTCCCTTGAGTGCCATCTCAATGCAGAAATTCACTGCTTCTTCAAGGGATTTCTGTTTTTTTCCCATTACATTGAATTCCTTCTTTGTTCCAGCCTGCTCAAGACCCTTACCATCTGGATGACAGGAATTGCAGGACTTTCCTGTTGTGCCGAGTTTCGGGTCATTGAAAAGTGCCTTGCCTTTCTCTACATTGCCAGCATAGGCAATGCCCATAAAAGAAACAACACATAACAGAACAACAAATAACCTAAGACCTTTCATCTTACCCTCCTTGAAAAGATTTTTATTCCTGAAAGTCAGGATTTCCTGAAAAAGACTGGAGCAGTCTTATCCTCCTTGCAAGTTCTCTCAGGGCATCAGATAAACTGAACCCCTTCTCCATGAGTTCCCTGATAAATCTCGCCTTTACAAGCTCGTTTATTATCTTCTCTGATGATCCATTTCTGATACAGATATTTTTACCACTTTCAAGCTGTTCAGTAATACATCTCTCTATCTCCTCTGGTGTAAACCTCTTTGCAAGCTCTTTTATCTCAGAGATATTTAAATCAGACTTCATCTATCTGATTATACCATAAAAAATGTTAAAATCAAGTATGAAATTTTATCTCACAGAAAATGCCTGCCTTAAATGGCTCGAAAGGCCCTTTATATACAATATTAAAAAGGATGAGCTCTACGAAATCGATGAAAAGGCCTTTAAGTTCCTGACAGATTGCCATGAAGGCTGTGACAGTCCTGAAAGTGAATTTATCAATTTCTGTATAAAAGAAGACCTGCTTACAGAAAAAGAGATAAGATTAAAAAGACCTCCTATTCTTAAATCACCTGAGCCTTCCTTAAGGTATCTTGAGCTCCAGATAACAGAGAGATGCAATCTGAGATGCAGACACTGTTATATAAAAAGTAATAGGGCTGTGGAACTCTCTTTTGAGCAAATTAAAAAAGTTTTAAGAGAATTTGAAGAACTCCAGGGTCTCAGGGTATTGATAAGTGGTGGTGAACCCCTGATGCATCCAGACTTTGAAAAAATTAATAAATCTCTTCCTGAATTCTTTATAAGAAAGGTCTTATTTACAAACGGAATCCTTATAGACAGGAAATTATTGAAAAATCTCAATATTGACGAAATACAGATCAGCATAGACGGTCTTGAAAAGGGACATGATGCCCTTAGAGGCAAAGGGACATTTAAAAAGGCAATGGATGCCCTTGAGCTCGCAATCGAGGAAGGCTTTGATGTGTCTGTAGCAACAATGGTTCACAGTAAGAATCTTGATCAATTTGATGAGATGGAAAGGTTGTTTAAATCCCTCGGTGTGAAGGAATGGAATGTGGATGTGCCATGTTCCACAGGAAGACTTAAGGAGCACCGGGATTTTCAGCTCAGGCCAGAGGTGGCTGGAAAATATCTGAGATACGGCTTTGGTGGAGGAATCCATGACTCCCTTGAGGGTTATGCCTGCGGACTCCATCTTATGGCAGTGATGGCTGATGGAAGGATAGCAAAATGCACCTTTTATGGAGAAAACCCTGTTGGTACTATTGAAGATGGTTTAAAGGTATGCTGGAGCAGGATAAGACCAATAAGGCTTGAGGAACTCAAGTGTGATTGTGAATATATGGATTACTGCAGGGGTGGTTGTAGATACAGGGCATTGATTGCAGGAGATGAATATGGAATAGATCCTTTCAGGTGCGAGATGTACAAAGAGGGTTGAAATACTCTTATTTGTGGTATAATTAAGTAACCCATCGGGGTCTGAAAGGGGGTGTTTTAAATGACTATCAAAAAGGTTTTTAAAAAGACAGCAACTACCTGTAAGTGCAAGAGTTCGTGTTAATAATTTTAAGGGGGGGGTTATAACCACCCCCCTTATTTTACATCTAAATCTCTTGAATGAATTATCATGCCCAGGGTGTGCCACCATCAACGATACTGTGCTCCTCCCACATGAACCAGCTACCTGTATTTGTAAGAAAGAAATAGGTATTTGCAAAAACAGTATAATGCTGTTCCTCTTCTTTTATAAGCCTCTCAAAAAGTCTTTTCTCTTTCTCTGTCTGTGCCTCTGAATAAGCCTTTCTATAAAATTCTATTCCCTCATTCTCCATGTCCTTAGCTATCCTGAATGCCTCAAGCTCATCATCTGTAGCCTCTACCCGCTCAAGCATCTGTTCCTTCAGTTCCTCAAAGATGGTTTTTATCCTTTTCATCGGACTTACATCCTCTGCTTTAATATCCATGCCTTTAATAAGCTCTTCAATCATCTGGACGTGTCTTTTTTCATCCTCAACTATGCTCAGAAACATCTTCTTTCCAGCTGGATGTTTTGCCTTCTGTGCAGCCTCGCTGTAAAATTTAATAGCATCTGTTTCCATTTTTCTTGCAATCTCTAATGCATTCATAATCTCCTCCTTATTCTGTAAAATATCCGAGTTTCTCCATCTGTCTTATAACCCACTCATCCTGATGAAGCTCTTCATCAATCCTCGTCCTGATATATTCCTTGAGAAAACAATAAACAAGCCTTTTCTTTGTACTGTTCAGCCTTTCGGTAGGGTCGTTAACATTATCTTTGAGAGACCATCTTACTGATAGACTGTTTATTATACCATTAAGAATCTCCTCTTTAATATCAGACTGTATAACCATTACAAGCGAGCCATTTTCAGATATGAGTTTCATGAACTGACCGGGCTCTGAAAGCTCGATACCCTTCTCCTTTGCCCATTCCTTTATGTCAGGGACATAGTTTATTCGAAAAATGAAATACTCCTCTGCCAGGGCTCTCAGGATGTGATCATAGTCTTTCTGAAGGAATATCACCGTTACTCCTATTTAAGTCTTGCTTCTACAGAATCCCAGTTTATGTTCCTGAAAAAGGCTTCTATATAGTCTGCCCTTTTAAGACCGTAATCGATCATAAAGGCATGTTCAAAGACATCCATTATCAAGAGTGGGTTGCATCCAGAGGGATGTCCTACATCATGCTCATTAATCCAGAAATTAATAAGTCTTCCATTCGTAAGATCCTGATAAAGTACGGCCCATCCAATACCTCTCATAGTACCGGTGGATTTAAAATCCTTTTCCCAGTTTTCATAACTTCCGAAGGATTCAATAATCTTTTTTGCCAGTCTGCTGTCTCTGTTTAATTGACCATTACCGCCAAGATTCTCAAAATAGTATTCATGAAGCCTCATACCATTAAATTCCCAGCCAAGCCTTCTCTTTAATTCTGCAAATTCAGGGGTTGCTGTCTTACCTTCCTTAAGCATGGCGTCAAGGGTATCAAGTATCTTATTTGTATTTGTCACATAACCCTGATAAAGTGTGAAATGATTCTTAAGCAGGGTCTCGCTGAACCCATCGATGCCGATAAGTCTTGAATAATCCTTTGCAGTATAAGCCATGATGCCCTCCTTTTTATCTGTTTAATTTTAATGTAATCTCAGCAAGCCTTTTACCAAAAGCCCTGCATATATTTGCTTCATTTTCATCAATATCCCGGGTATTGTCAGCACCCGCCACATGTCCAGGACCATAGGGAGCACCGCCACCCTTTGTGAGGTAAAGGTCAGGCACTGAATAGGGAACACC
>JAOACK010000091.1 GCA_026417875.1 Thermodesulfovibrionales bacterium
GACTTAAAGAGATTAAACACTGAGGAACTAAAAAACCTTGCTGAAGAGATCAGAAAGATTATCATAGATACTGTTTCTAAGAATGGAGGACATTTAGCCTCTAACCTAGGCGTAGTGGAGCTCACAATAGCATTACATTATGTCTTTAACTCTCCCCATGACAGAATAATATGGGATGTAGGTCATCAATGCTATCCCCACAAATTACTCACTGGAAGGTATCCTCTTTTTCATACTCTAAGAAAATTTGGGGGTATTTCCGGTTTTCCGAGAATTGATGAAAGTCCACATGATGCCTTCGGCACAGGACATAGCTCCACATCCATTTCAGCTGCTCTTGGAATGGCAGAGGCAAGGGATATTAAAGGTGAGAGTAGAAAGATCATTGCAGTTATTGGAGATGGTGCTCTAACAGCGGGCATGGCCTTTGAAGCGCTCAATCATGCAGGACATCTAAAAAGGGATCTTATTGTAATACTTAATGATAATGAAATGTCTATATCAAAAAATGTTGGAGCTCTCTCTGAATACCTTAACAGGATACTTACCGGCAATCTTTACAGAAAATTTAAGGATGAGACAAAACAGCTAATAAAGAGCATGCCTAAGCAATTCAGTGAACCTGTGGCAAAGCTTGCAGAGAAGGCAGAGGAGACTCTGAAAGGAATACTTCTTCCTCCAGGACTGATCTTTGAAGAACTCGGTTTTGAATATCTTGGACCTATTGATGGCCATAATATTGAGCTTTTAATCACAACGTTAAAAAGATTGAAAGAAATAAAGGGACCTGTTCTTTTACACATAATTACAAAGAAAGGAAAGGGATATAAATACTCAGAGGAAGATCCCTGTATATTCCATGGAGTTGGACCATTCAGTCCTGAAACAGGAAGTCCTGTAAAATCAAGCCATAAGACTTACAGTGAACTCTTTGGTGAATATCTCACTGAGCTTGCCTCAAAAGACTCACGTGTAATAGCAATTACAGCAGCAATGAAGGATGGTACAGGACTTACATGCTTTTATGAAAAATATCCTGAACGACTCTATGATGTCGGAATTGCTGAACAGCATGCAGTGACCTTCGCAGCCGGTCTTGCAAGAGAAGGATTGAGACCCTATGTGGCAATTTATTCAACCTTTCTACAGAGGGCCTTTGATCAGATAATACATGATGTATGCATCCAGAAGCTCCCGGTGACTTTCTGTATTGATAGGGCCGGTATTGTGGGAGAAGATGGTCAGACCCATCAGGGACAGTTTGATCTCTCCTATCTGAGGATTATACCCAATCTTATTGTAATGGCTCCAAAGGACGGTCCTGAACTGAAGACAATGCTTGATCTCAGCCTCAGGATTGACGGTCCCTCGGCAATAAGATACCCAAGGGGGAAGGCAATAGTTATAGAGGGAGAAAGAAACTTTTTCAGTATAGGTCAGGCAGAGATTCTCTGTGATGGCGACGATATAGCAATCCTAGCAGTCGGTAATATGGTAGGCCCGGCCATGGAGGCAGCTATGGAACTGAAAAATATGGATATAAATGTCACTGTTGTAAATGCCAGATTTATAAAGCCTCTTGATGAATCTCTGATATACAGTCTTGCTGGGAGAATAAAAAGGATCATCACTGTTGAGGACAATTCTCTTGCTGGCGGTTTTGGTAGTGCTGTGCTTGAATTTCTGCACAGAACCGGACTTCACGATGTAATAGTGCGGTCTCTCGGTATACCAGATATATTTGTTGAACATGGCACACAGCAGGAACTAAGGGAGAGATACGGACTCAGTAAAGCAGGGATTATCAATACAGCTCTTCTTTTAATGGAGAAGACCTTAATAAGAGATATTTCATTATAATGAAAAAAGATAGGCTTGACAGGGTGCTCGTACAGAGAGGCCTGGTAAGCACCCGTGAAAGGGCAAAAGCCCTGATAATGGAGGGAAAGGTTTTAGTGAGTGGTCACATATGTACAAAACCCGGGACACTGATAAATTCAGATACAGAGATTGAACTCAAGGAAGAGATTCCCTATGTAAGTAGGGGAGGTCTAAAACTTGAAGCTGCTCTTGAATACTTTAATATAGATGTGAACAGTAAGGTGGCGATGGATGTTGGTGCTTCAACAGGTGGTTTTACTGATTGTCTTCTGAAAAGAGGAGCAAAAAAGGTCTACTGTATAGATGTTGGTTACGGGCAGCTTGCCTGGAGTCTCAGGAATGATCCAAGGGTAATTCTTTTTGAAAAAACCAATATAAGATATCTTCCGAAAGAGGCCATACCTGAGGAAATAGATATAATTACAGTGGATGTCTCATTTATATCACTAACAAAAGTACTTCCAAAAATAGTAGAATTCTTGAAATCCGGTGGAGAGGCACTCTGTCTTGTAAAACCACAATTTGAGGTTGGAAAAAAGGATGTTGGAAAGGGTGGAATAGTCAGAGACGAAGAAAAGAGACTGAGTGCAGTTGAGAAAGTGGCTACCGAGGCAACAAAAATAGGTTTCTCTGTAAGTGGAAGTTTCAGGTCACCACTTGAAGGACAGAAGGGAAATGTGGAATACTTTTTATACCTGAAGAAGGAGTGATGGAAGAACAGCGAGCCATAGGTCTGGACCTGTCACTGACATCAGCCGATGTCATAGAGATACTTTTAGAAGATGCCTCAGATAGTTATATCTTCAGTGAGATTCTCCAGGCGAACAGAGAAAGGCCAGAAATACTCAGACTACTTTATGAGCATCCAAACACACCTGAAGAGATAAAATCCCTAACAGAAAAATATCTAAATCTTCCAGTCCTCCAGAAAGAAAACAAGATCTCTCCTGCACCTGTTCCTGCAGAAGAATCAGAGGAGAAAAGGAGAGAAAGTCTTCTTGTAAAAATTCAGCGATTACCTGTTCCAAAAAGAAGACTCCTTGCCCTTAGAGGAGGAAGGGAGATAAGGTCTATTCTTATCAAAGATACAAATAAGGATGTTGTTTTAAGTGTTATAGAGAATCCAAAGATAACAGAATCAGAGATAGAGATGATAGCGAGACAGAGATCCATTCCTGAAGAGGCTCTCAGGATGATAGCAAGTAATAGAGACTGGATCAAGAATTATTCCATAGTGCAGGCACTTGTTAGTAATCCTAAGACACCTCCTGGAATAGCTGTTGGTCTTGTACCCAATCTCAAGACAAAGGATCTTGAACTCATTGAGAGAAATAAAAATGTATCAGAGGCTGTAAGGGCTGCTGCAAAGAGGCTCCTTCAGGTCAGAAAGCCTGGATAAATTTTTTATTGATTCAGAAAAAAGATTTGTTTATAATATTTGCTTAATGAAATATAAAAATTGGATTATATCCAGGAAAGGAGAGGAGAAATTGACAACAGTAACAGAAGAAAAGCCTTTAACAAAGGATCTGATCCTGCCCGGGCTTCCAATGCCCAGAAAGTTTTCTCTTGTGGGTGCTGCTTCAGAGGGTAAAACAGAACTTACAGCCTTTGACAGGGCACTGCTTCTAAGTGGTGTGGGTAATGTAAACCTTCTCAAGGTAAGCAGCATTCTGCCACCTGGTGCTGTATACCACGAAAGGATTGATCTTCAGCCAGGCATTCTCCTTCCCATAGCCTATGGCTCTATTGTATGCTCTGAAGAGGGAAGACTCATCTCAGCTTCTGTAGCTGTTGGGATATCAAGAAAGGATAGCTATGGAGTAATAATGGAATTTTCAGGCTACTGTTCAAAAAAGGAGGCAGAGGAGAGAGTCGTGGATATGCTCAGAGAAG
>JAOACK010000092.1 GCA_026417875.1 Thermodesulfovibrionales bacterium
GGTGAGATAAGGAATTTAGCGCAGAGGGCATCGCAATCAGCGAAGGAGATAACGCAACTTATACAGGAGAGTGTGGAGAAGGCTGGCAGGGGGGTAGAGCTATCTGGTGAGTTACAGAGGAGGCTTGAGGGCATAGTGAGTTCAGTGAAGAGGGTAGCGATGCTTATGGACGAGGTAGCGGCTGCATCAGCTGAGCAGGCATCTGGTGTTAATCAGGTAAATGTAGCCTTATCTCAGATAGACCAGGCTACACAGCAGAATGCGGCATTGATAGAGGAGACGGCATCTCTTGCAGAGGAGCTTGCATCCCAGGCAAGGGAGCTTCTTGAACTCGTCTCATTCTTTAAGACAGATGAGATTGTGAGAGAGACTGTTTTTACAGGAAAGGCTATAAGAACTGAAAGACAATCTGGAAAAATAACCTTTGAGGATAAAAGAGGAGCTATAAAGGGAAATGGAAAATCAGGTGCTCAATTTGAGGAGTTCTGATTTTGGTCTGACTGATGAGGTTTTTGCCCTCTTTTCTGAACTGATATACAGGTCGTCTGGTATAAGGCTTACAAAACAGAAGAAGAATCTTCTTATTTCCAGACTCCTTAAGAGGATCCGGGCTCTCGGGGTGGATGGTTTTTATAATTACTACAGGCTCGTAAGAAGTGACCAGTCAGAGCTTATCCATATGCTTAACTGCATAGCAACAAATACAACAAGATTTTTCAGAGAAGAATACCACTTTAAATTTCTTGAGGAGATCGGGATTCCAGAATTCATAAACAGAAGAAATATTAATATATGGAGTGCAGGTTGTTCCACAGGTGAAGAACCCTATTCAATTGCCATATCTGTCTCCGAAGCCCTAAGTAAATACAGGGGATTAAAACCAGAGGTAATGATCCTAGGAACAGATATCTCTACCTCTGCAATTGATTTTGCAAAGAGAGGTATATACGAAGAAGACCAGATGCCCGATAATACTCCTGACAGGATCTTAAAGAAATATTTTCTTAAAGGTGTGGGTGAATATTCGGGAAGGATAATGGTAAAGGAACATTTAAGGAACATGGTTCATTTTGAAAGGCTTAATCTCAAGGACAGGATTTATCCGCTAAGAAGGGATTTCCACTTCATATTCTGTAGGAATGTGATGATATATTTTTCTTCAGAAATGAAGGAGCATGTGATATCCCAGTTTTATAACCATCTTGTAGATGGTGGTTATCTCTTTCTAGGTCATTCAGAGGCAATTCTTAACAGAAAGGGTTTTATACCTGTATATATATCTGTCTATAGAAAGGTGCGATCTTAAATGAAGAAGATTATCCTTTCGGTGGGTAATATTGCTGTATCAAAGACTCCTGCTTTATTTGAGACAGTACTGGGCTCCTGTGTATCTGTATGCCTCTGGGATGAGGTAACAGGTGCTGGTGGTATGAATCACTTCATGGTGCCCTATTCCTATGATGGTGCCATGAACAGAGGTTTTTACGGACCTGACTCAACTGTGGAGCTCATACACCGCCTCCTTGCAAATGGAGCCTCTATAAGCAGTATGAGGGCAAAGATATTTGGTGGAGGCAAATTGAGGGACCTAAATAATCTTCCTAATATAGGAAAGAAGAATATAGAGGTTGCAAAGATGATTCTCTCAGAATACGGCATACCGCTCGTGGCTGAACTCACGCAGCTAACCTGTGGAATGAAGATTCAGTTTTATTCATCCACTGGCAGGGTCCTGCTTACTAAACTGCTTTAAGTAAAAGTTACTTTTCTAATACAAGCTCAATTGATGAATCTGCCGATAAAAATTAATTATATCCTCTTATATTAAAAGGGCAGGCGGGCCGAAAATCGGTCCTTTAGAGATTAATCTTCCCCCTTCAGTATTAGGCTTAAGGACTGTTATACTATGAATTATGAAAAACATAGAAAGACTTATAGAAAGGTTTTCCAAGAGTTCTATACTTGTTATCGGAGACCTCATACTGGACAGGTATATCTGGGGTAAAGTCTCGAGGGTATCACCTGAGGCACCTGTTCCTGTTGTGGAGGTCACAAAGGAGGATTTCCTTCTGGGTGGTGCTGCCAATGTTGCTGCAAACATAGTATCCCTTGGTGGAAGGGTTTATATTGCAGGAGTAACAGGAAATGACAGGGCAAGGGAGGTTCTGCTCAAGCTAATGGAAGAGAAGGGAATTGATACTTCTGGAGTTGTGGCTGATAAAAGACCGACTACTGTAAAAACCAGGGTTATAGCCCATCACCAGCAGGTTGTAAGATTTGATAAAGAAGACCATTCAAGGATAAATTCTGAACTCCTTAAAAGGCTGCTTAATTTTGTGGAAGATAAAATAAAAAATTCCAGAATTGATGCAGTAATTATCTCTGATTATAAAAAGGGTGTTGTAAGCAGGGAACTTATAAAGGGAATACTCAGGCTCTCAAAACCTTCTGGTATATTTGTATCAGTTGACCCCAAGGTAGGACATTTTGCATTTTACAGGGGTGTTTCCATAATAACTCCAAATCTTAAGGAGGCATCAGAGGGCTCTGGAATAGAGATAAAGGATGAGACCACACTCCTAAGAGCAGGAAAAAAGCTGCTTAGAACCCTTTCCCTTGAGGCAGTGCTTATCACAAGAGGTGAAGAAGGAATGAGCCTCTTTATGAAGGAAAAAGAAAAGAGTGACAGTATAAAGCATCATTACATACCTACAAGGGCAAAGAAGGTCTTTGATGTTACAGGAGCAGGAGATACAGTTATTGCAACCTTCACCCTTGCCCGTGCAAGTGGTGCCTCAATGATTGAGGCCTGTGAGATAGCAAATTACGCTGCAGGGATAGTGGTTGGAGAGATTGGCACTGCCACTGTTACTCCTGAGCAGCTTAAAGAGGCAATGAAGTGTTAAGATGAAAAAGCCAAGAGCAGTAGCACTTTATTCAGGAGGTCTTGACAGCACCCTTGC
This sequence comes from Thermodesulfovibrionales bacterium, assembly GCA_026417875.1. Lineage (NCBI taxonomy): Bacteria > Pseudomonadati > Nitrospirota > Thermodesulfovibrionia > Thermodesulfovibrionales > Thermodesulfovibrionales bacterium. Next base: position 2,964 of record JAOACK010000092.1, read on the forward strand.
AATACTAGTGATGCTCAGGCAGGGTGTTGAGGTAACCGCTCTCACCTTTCTTACACACTTTGGCTGTGATATCTCCGACAGGTCAAGCTGCTCAAAGAATCCGTTCAGGGCTGCAGAACAGTTTGGTTTCACTGTAAAACTCTGCCATCTTGCTGATAAATTTATAGAGATCGTTAAGAATCCAAAATACGGGCATGGAAAGAACATGAATCCCTGCATAGACTGCCGAATACTCATGCTCAGAGAGGCAAAGGAATTCATGAAACTCACAGGTGCGGATTTTATAATCACTGGAGAGGTCCTGGGTCAGAGACCTATGAGTCAGAGAAAGGAGACCCTGTCACTCATTGACAGAGAGGCAGGTCTTGAGGCTGTCTCTTATACACA
>JAOACK010000093.1 GCA_026417875.1 Thermodesulfovibrionales bacterium
GTCCTCAGAGGTTTTGATATTATGGAGGTTTCACCGCCCTTTGACCCCTCAGGTATAACCTCAATCATGGCTGCAAAGATAATAAAAGAGGTATTGCTTTACTTGACATAACTCTATCTGAGTTGCTATATTAATTTAGCACTCTCAGCTTTAGAGTGCTAAAGGGTGAAAATATGCTTGATGAAAGGGCTAAGAAAATATTAATGGCGGTTGTGGAAAGTTACATTCAAAGACTTGATCCCGTAGGATCAAGGCATATAGCTAAGAAGTATGGATTTGACCTTTCATCAGCAACCATAAGAAATGTGATGGCAGATCTTGAAGAGCTTGGTTATCTTCTGCAGCCTCACACATCAGCGGGCAGGATACCAACTGATAAGGGATTCAGATTCTATGTTAACAATATCCTGAGCCTTGAACCAAAGGTGGACCCTGTTTTTATAAAAAAACTTACAAGAATACTTGAGGATATAAGAGATAACATTGATCTTCTTCTCGAAAGAACGGCAAAATCTCTTGCTGATCTCACGCATTATGTGAGCGTGGCTTCTCACCCCTTTGAGGCAGATACGGTAATAAAAAAGATTGAGATAAAAAAGGTCAGCGGTAACCAGATACTTTTTAATTACGAAACCACAGACGGAGTGCATAAAAAGAGGATAATTGATGTAAACATGCCTCTTACTCAGTCAGAGCTTAATGAAGCAGCAAGGTATATAAATTCAAGATTCTCAGGCTATTCTATTAAGGAGATAAGAGGGTTGATCTTCAGCGAGATGGCAAGGGATAAGATAATTGCCGATGCCCTTATCTCAAAGGCAATCAGACTCTGCAGGGAGGCACTTCTTTCAGAAGACATGCTTTTTATCTATGGTTTTTCACAGGTCTTTGAACTACCTGATTTCTTTAATATTGCGAGAATAAGAGAACTCGTGAGGACAATAGAGGATAAATACCTTATTTTAAATCTTCTAAATGAGCTGATTTACAAGAGTAATGGTATGAAAGTTATAATAGGTTCAGAAAATCAGATAAAGGAGATGCATGATTTTAGCATCGTAGCATCAACATATTATGATCAATATAGACCTGCTGGGGCTATATGTCTGATAGGCCCGAAAAGAATGGATTATGCAAAGGCTATTTCAGTGGTCAGGACTGTAGCGGATTTTATCACTGATGTACTTTCTGGGAGGAGGAGACATGGATGAGGAGAGGGTATCAAGAGAAGAAATTCAGGAAGGGGAATCAGTACCTTCAGGTGAAATAGCGCACGAGGAAAAAGGAGAAATTCCGTCAGAAGAAAAAAAGGGGATCCCTTTCAATGAGGAGGCCCTTATCAATCACATGAAAAAGGAGATTGAAGAACTGAAGGATAAATATAAAAGACTATATGCAGAGTTTGAGAATTATAAAAGAATGGTAGCAAAAGAAAAAGAAGAGATTATTAAATACTCAAATGAGGCATTAATAAATGCCCTTATTCCTTCGCTTGATAATCTTGAGATGGCTGTAAAGCATGCAGAAGAGGTGAATTCAGGTCTTGTGGAGGGTGTTAAACTTACTTTAAGAGAGATTTTGAGGGTGCTTGAAAAGGCAGGACTCACACAGATAGACTCTTATATGAAACCCTTTGATCCTGTTTATCACGAGGCAATGTCTATGGTCGAAAGAGAGGACCTTGATGAACTGACAGTTGTTGAGGAATTCAGAAAGGGATATATTTACAAAGATAAGGTCCTGAGACCTTCCCTTGTAGCAGTTTCAAAAAAACCTGATAAAAAGGAAGGTAACAGTTCAGTTAGTGAATAAGAAGCCAGCGATGCTTTCATTCTGGCTTGATCTTTCAGTTCTTAAAGAAGGAGGTAGGGATTATGGGAAAGGCAATCGGCATTGACCTTGGTACAACAAACTCAGTTGTTGCAGTTGTAATAGGTGGTGAACCTGTAGTGATACCTAATCAGGAGGGTTCTAGGACAACACCATCTGTTGTCGCCTTTACTGAAAAGGGTGAAAGGCTTGTAGGGCAGATTGCGAAGAGACAGGCAATAACAAATCCAACAAATACGGTCTTTTCGATAAAGAGATTAATGGGAAGGAAATACGATTCTCCAGAAGTAAAGGAGGCAATGAAGAGACTTCCTTATAAAATTGTACCGGCTCCAAATGGAGATGCCCATGTTGAAATTATGGGAAAGGTCTATTCACCTCCTGAGATATCAGCAATGATACTTCAGAAATTAAAACAGGCTGCTGAGGATTATCTTGGAGAACCTGTTACAGAGGCGGTCATAACTGTGCCAGCCTATTTTGATGACAGCCAGAGGCAGGCAACCAAGGATGCTGGAAGAATTGCAGGTCTCAATGTCCTGAGAATCATAAATGAGCCAACAGCAGCAGCCCTTGCCTATGGTCTTGATAAAAAGAAGGAAGAAAAGATAGCAGTATACGACCTTGGAGGTGGCACCTTTGATATCTCCATCCTCGAGATAGGAGAAGGTGTGATAGAGGTAAGAGCTACAAATGGAGATACCTATCTTGGTGGTGATGACTTTGACCTTAGGATAATGGACTGGCTTATAGAAGAATTCAAGAAAGACCAGGGTATTGACCTAAGAAAGGACAAGATGGCACTTCAGAGACTTAAGGAGGCTGCTGAGAAGGCAAAGATCGAGCTATCTCAGGCTATGGAGACAGAGATAAACCTTCCCTTTATAACAGCAGATGCTACAGGACCGAAGCACCTTGTTATGAAACTCACAAGAGCAAAGTTTGAACAGCTGGTTGGTGATCTAATTGAGAAAACTCTTGGTCCATGCAAGCTCGCTCTTTCTGATGCCAATCTCACTTCCAGAGACATAGATGAGGTTATACTTGTTGGTGGTCAGACAAGGACTCCAAAGGTTCAGGAAACAGTAAAAAATTTCTTTGGAAAGGATCCAAATAAGTCAGTAAATCCTGATGAAGTCGTTGCAGTTGGAGCAGCAATTCAGGCTGCAGTACTTAAAGGTGAGGTAAAGGAGGTTCTCCTTCTTGATGTTACACCTCTTTCACTTGGAATTGAGACACTGGGAGGTGTTTTCACAAAGATAATTGAAAGAAATACCACTATTCCCACAAGGAAATCCCAGATATTCACAACCGCTACAGATAACCAGCCTGCTGTTACCATAAAGGTCTATCAGGGAGAAAGGCCCATGGCAGCAGACAACAAGCTTCTTGGAGTCTTTGAGCTTGTTGGAATACCGCCTGCTCCAAGAGGAGTCCCCCAGATAGAGGTTACTTTTGACATAGATGCAAATGGCATACTCCATGTCTCTGCAAAAGATCTTGGTACAGGTAAGGAAC
>JAOACK010000094.1 GCA_026417875.1 Thermodesulfovibrionales bacterium
AATACATCCTGGGAGATAGGGATTGATCAAAAATTATGGGGAGGGGCAAAGGTCGAAGCTGTCTATGTTGAGAACTACATAGATGACCTTATATACAGAAAGACCGTAACCTCTACCTATCAGGAATTGATAAATGCTGGCAAGGCAGAGAGTAAGGGTGTGGAGTTAGAAGCAGAGCAAAGATTCAATAAATGGCTCAGACTCTTTGCCAACTTTACTTTCACCGATTCAAAGATTAAGGAAAATCCTGTAAAACCTGCAACGGTAGGTAAAAAATTAATAGATATGCCAGAGAAGATGTTTAACATTGGTGGCGATATTGAGAAGGGTCCGTTTACGGCTTCTCTGATAGGAAGATATGTGGGCAAAAGATATGGCAATGACGAAAATAATGATATAGCTAACAAGGTATATACCTCCTATGACCCATATTTTGTTATGGATGCAAAGATTTCATATAAACTTACAAAATTTGCCTCTTTATCCCTTTCAGTGGATAACATCTTCAACAAGGAGTATTTTGCTTACTATAAAGCACCCGGAAGGGCATGGTATAGCGAGCTGACATTAAGGTTTTAGAGATCAAGGAAATTGAGAGGATATTTTTTAAATTAAGGTGAAAAGGCTTTTTGCTGGAATTTTTGTTTATGTTGTTATAGTGGCAGTTTTTTCAGAGGCTGCCACTATAACCTATGTTGACAAAATGGGTAGGTCAGTTGAAATACCTATTCCAGCAAAAAGGGCGATCTTTTTTCAGACTTATGAAATATTGCCTGTTCTTGATATCTGGGATAGGGTTGTAGGTATCGGCACTTTCGCATATGACAACGATTTGATGAAGGCTGTGAAACCTGATATCAAAAAAATTCCCTCTGCTGGAAGCGGCACTGATGTGAACATAGAGACCTGTCCTAAAGCTCAAACCAGATATTATTATTACATGGGCGTGGAAGCCTGAGATAATTAGATATATGGAAGAGAGGGGTCTCAGGGTAGTTGGCATATATCCTGAAAGCCTAAGTGAACTATATGATGTGATGAGGCTGCATGGGAAGGTATTTAATCGTGAGCATAAGATAGAGAAGGCTATATCTGAAATGGAAAAGATATTTTCAATAATCAAACATAAAACCACCTCCATTCCTGCTAATAACAAAAGGAAGGTGTTGTGGATTGGCAGTAAGCAAACATCCGTTGCAGGCAGGATTGGTATTACCAATGATATATTCACTATGATAGGTGGAAGGAATGTGGCAAGCCATATCTTACAGAGAAATGCAGAGGTTTCCATTGAGCAGATTATCGCTTGGAATCCCGATGTAATCTTTATCTGGGGCAATGCTAAGTATGACAGACATGACATACTTAATAACCCTCAGTGGAGGCATATAAAAGCTGTAAGGGAGGGCAGGGTCTTTAAATCTCCCCAATGGTCAACCTGGTCTCCAAGGATTGCACCCATCGCATTATGGATGGCTAAGAAAACATATCCTGAATATTATGCGGATGTTGATTTAGAAAAGATTCTTGAATCATTTTATAGGAAGGTTTATGGTGTTTCCTATTCAAAGGTAAGACAGATTGATAACTGAAATATGAAAAAATTTAAAATTTAGGATTCAGAAAACGCTTTGAACTCTCGAGCTTCCCTATCAAAGGTAGGAGGTACTAAATAGACTTTTAAAAGATAAGGCTTTTCAATAACTAAAAAGTGTTTCTGGGTGTCGTATCTGCAAAAGCGAGAATTTAGAAAATAAGCATTTAACTGAGAATTAGGCAAATATTAAATAAAAAAAATGAAAAAACTATCTGAAAGATTGAGAGTATGAAATTTTCAATATACACTGATTTTCATCATTCCCGCTTGTTGGGAATCTTTTTGATTTGGTTAGAATTAAAAGAAAGATTCTGGACAAGCCAGAATGACAGCCTGTAGGGAGTTAAAAATCAAAACCCTAACTATAATTCGGGGTTTATAAACAACTGTATTTCCTTTTTCATGGAAATGATATATTAGAGGAAATCTGAAAAAAGATGTTTTTGCATCACTAATTTTTAAGGTTTGGCAAGTTTTTAAAGAGTCTCCAAGTTTTTAAGGAGGTCTATGATGAAAATCCTTTCAATTATGTGGGCATCTCACTGTGGGACCCTTGTTAAGGCAACTAAGCCATTGAAAGATATTATAGATGTAAAGGTTTATTCTTCCAGGCATCTTGAGGAGAAGCCAGAGGAAATTGAGTCTGTAATTAAAGAGGCTGAGTCTGCAGATACGATACTTCTTTATCGTTCAACAGAATCAGTCTGGCAAATGGTGGAGAGGAGATTGCAAGAGATTGGGGAAAAAATCCCAATTATCTGCGTAGGACATGACCCTTCCTACTGGAGCCTCTCAACTGTGGGCACAGAGATAGTAGCGAAGGTCTATTCTTATATAACTTATAATGGAGAAGAAAATTTCACAAACATGCTCAGATTTATAGCCCGTGAAGTAGGTGGTATAGATATAGAAGCATCAGAGCCGAAGCTTATCGCATGGGAAGGGTTATATCATCCTGATGCACCACACATTTTTAGCACCATAGATGATTATTTCAAGTGGTATGGTTTCTATAGAGGAGATGAAAAGTCTCTTGGAACTGTTGGTATTTTGTTTTCCCGTTTCTACTGGGTAAATGATCTGTCTCTTATA
>JAOACK010000095.1 GCA_026417875.1 Thermodesulfovibrionales bacterium
TATAGGAGCCATACTGGGAACGAGCCTCGGTTATGTAATTGAGGCAGTCTCCATGGCACTGAGGCCAAAGCCTGTAGGTGAGAAACCAGCTGAGGCAGAGACAAAATAACTCTAATAAGAAAAATAAATGAAGGAGTCTGTAGTTCACAGCTATAGACTCCTTTTTGTGTTAAAATATGTCCTTGAAAGGCATCGCCTTTTAAATTATCCTCTGAATCAAGGAGGTATTATGAGGGAACGACTACTACTTTCTGTTATTTTTCTAATCATCATGTTCCAGATTTCTCATGCAGAGACCTACACCTGCCTTGTCTGTCATTCTGCTATGAAACAGAAGATAAAGACCGAAGGTGGTGAGGTAATTGATCTTTATATTGATGAAGAACGATACAGTTCCTCTGTTCATGGCTTTCTGTCCTGTGATAGCTGCCATAAGCTTTTCAGTGAAAATCCTCATGAGAAACCATCAAAGGCAATACCTTCAAATCTTGTTGATATGTTCAATAAGATGAAGCCAAAGGCAAGGGTTGATGGTGTAGCCCTTGTTGCCTGTCTTGATTGCCATCCTGGTATTTATAATGATTATGCAGAAAGTATCCATGGGAAGAATATAATTTTAAAAAAACTGAAAGATGGGCCATCCTGCATTGACTGTCATGGCTCTGCCCATTATATTGTCTCGAGAAATTCAAAGGAATCTCCTGTTAATAGATGGAACATAGTTGACACCTGTGGTGGCTGTCATAATAATGAGCAGATAGCTAAAAAGTATGGATACGGTCTCCATATAGTGGAAAAATATAATCACAGTTTTCACGGTAAAAAATACAGGCTTGGTCATGAGAACGCTCCTCACTGTTCTGATTGCCATAGCTATCATGCTGTAAGGAAATGGGATGATCCCCAATCGCCTATGGCTATGAATAACAGAAAGGAAACCTGCGGTAGATGCCATAAGGGTGCAACTGAAAAGTTTGTCAGTGCCATTACTCACAGGCCTATTGGAAAGGATAACCCCATTCCCTATTTTGCTGAAAAGGGATTGATGATTCTGACTATATCTGTCTTTGCATTTATCACACTTCATGTAATACTGGAGATCTATGCTGAAATAAGAGATTATGTATTCAGGAAAAAGGAGGAATAGCCTATGGAAAGAAAAGAGGTAAAAGAGATAGAGCGTTTTAATATCATTGAAAGAATTCAGCATGTAATTCTCCTCTGCACCTTTTTGCTCGTTGCTGTTACAGGATGGGCATTAAAATATCCTGATGTAGGAGAGTATTCTAGCTGGTGGATAAAGATATGGGGTGGTGCAAAGAAGGCTGGCATAATACACAGGGTTGCTGGTGTTATAATGGTTCTAGATTTTATATGGCATGTCCTTTATATGGCCTACAGACTACTTACAGGCAGGATTAAGATAAGGGCTGCTACAACAGTAATACCCCTTCCAAAGGATGTCTCCGATGCCATAAAGAACTTTCTATATTTTTTCGGCATCAGCAAGGAGAAACCGAGGTTTGGAAGATTCACCTATTCTCAGAAATTTGATTACTGGGCAGTCTTCTGGGGCATGGGTATAATAGGGCTTTCAGGACTCTGCCTTGCCTTTCCAGTTCAGGCATCCTATTTCTTTCCGAGCTGGAGCCTTAACTGGATATGGGAAACACTCAGGGTCATGCACAGTGATGAGGCCCTTCTTGCCATAGTCTTTATATTAATCTTCCATTTTTATAATGAGCATCTCAAATTCCACGTGTTCCCTATGAGTATGGTATGGATAACAGGAAAGATTTCGGTGGACCTTCTCAAAGAAGAACATCCTCTTGAGTATGAAATACTCAAAAAAGAAGGGAAGGTGGATTGAGATGAAATTCCTTCTGCTTGTAATTCTTTTTATAATACCTGCCTGCTCAAAGGAAGAGATACTATCAAGGTTGAGTGAGGATATAAAGGCTGAAAATGAAAGGGTTTTAGAAAGGGCAGAGGCAGTAAAGGAACTTTTTTGTTTTAAGTGCCATTCCTATGAAAAATTCCGTGGTCTAACAGGTAAGTTTCCTCATGAAAAGCACAGGGATTTCTATCATTGTAACCAGTGTCATGAGCTCAAAATGCACAACTCAATTAAGACAGATACTACTTTATGCAAAAACTGTCACAGTCTTGGCAGATTTACATATACCGCGGCAGGGATCAAGACCTTTTTTGACCATGCCTCTCATTCAAAGAGGAATTCCTGCAGGGATTGTCATCCTGATGTATTTATTATGAAAAGAGGTATGAACAGGTTTACAATGGAACAGATAAACAGAGGACAGTCCTGCGGAATCTGTCATAATGGTAAAAAGGCTTTCGGTGCAGAAAATTGTTCGCTCTGTCACGATATGGGAGGATAAAAGTAAGAGGTTGGGGTTAAGATTTCTTAACCCCAACCTTTATCCTATCCTGAACCTTTCCATTTCTCTGACAAGGGATTTTGTGAGCTCATCAAGGCTCCTTACTGTTC
>JAOACK010000096.1 GCA_026417875.1 Thermodesulfovibrionales bacterium
TACATTTTAATCTAACAGAAGAGCTTAAAAATAGTCAATTATTATCAAAGTCAACAGAATTTTGACGATAGAAATCAATGACAATCTAATAAATTAAAAGGCCTTGCTAAAAAATGAAATCTGCTTTTTAAGAGTGAGATTTATTAAGCTTGCTCATGATTAATGAAACGCCTCATCTAGTTTAATGAAGACTTATTTTTATACCTTTTTAAAGGTTGACATAAAGACTCAGTTTATTTTATAAAATATTCTATTGCTTTTGCCCGGGTACTACTCATGGCTGAAAGGAATCTTAGAAAAAGTTTTTTTACGACTGAAGAGTTTCTTAACAGGTTTTTTGCCGAGGAGTTGGCCTGTTATCCTCACTGGACTCCTGCGGTGGATATATACGAGGATAATGAAAAATTTATAGTTGAGGCAGAACTTCCAGGGGTGCGAGAAGAAGATATCGAGGTAAAGGTGGAAGGCAGCGTGCTTTTAATCAGCGGATTAAGAAAGTCTTCTTCTGATACATTTCTGAGATGCCACAGGCTTGAGAGACAGCAGGGATATTTTTTAAGACGTTTTATACTTTCTTCAGAAATAGATAAAGAAAAGATAAGTGCAACCCTTAAAGATGGTATACTTACTGTTATAATTCCTAAAAAAAGGGAATTCATAATCAGACATATTAAGGTGGAAGGAGAAGAATGAAGAAGATAAGGGTAGCAATAGTCGGTGTTGGTAACTGTGCGAGCTCTCTTGTCCAGGGAGTTGAGTACTATAAAACATTCCAGAAAAGTCTGGGTTTGATGCATTATGACCTGGGGGGATATACTCCTGGAGATATAGAATTCGTAGCTGCCTTTGATATCGATGAAAGAAAAGTGGGTCAACCTCTGAATAAGGCCATATTTGCAAAGCCAAACTGTACAAAGATTATATGGAAGGATATGCCTGACAGTAATGTTATTGTTCAGATGGGAGAGGTTCTGGACGGTATCTCGCCGCACATGGAAGAATATCCTCCTGAGCGCAGGTTTATCCCATCAAAAAAAGAACCCTGTGACGTAGTAAAGATTCTCAGGGATAGTGGAGCTGAGATACTTCTTAATTATCTTCCAGTCGGTTCTGAGAAGGCAACAGCCTTTTATGCTGAGGCATGTCTTCAGGCTGGGGTGAGTTTTATTAACTGTGTTCCTGTATTCATTGCATCCAATCCAGAATGGGAAAAAAGATTCAGGGAAAAAAATATTCCTATCATTGGCGATGATATAAAGAGCCAGATAGGAGCCACAATTATACACCGTGTTCTAACAAAACTCTTTGAAGACAGGGGAGTGAAGATAGACAATACATATCAGTTGAATGTTGGAGGAAACACAGATTTTCTGAATATGTTAAACAGGTCAAGGTTAAAATCAAAGAAGATTTCAAAAACAGAAGCTGTCAGATCACAGATACATGGTGAGATTAAAGATGAACATATCCATATAGGTCCTTCTGATTATGTTCCATGGCTTAATGATAACAAGGTCTGTTTCATAAGGATTGAAGGAAGGATATTCGGTGATGTGCCCATAAATCTTGAGCTGAGGCTTTCTGTGGAGGATTCACCAAACAGTGCCGGTGTTGTAATAGATGCTATAAGAATTGCAAAAATTGCGAGAGATCGGGGTACAGGGGGTGTATTGACCTCTGCTTCTGCCTATTTTATGAAACATCCACCTGTCCAGTATCCTGATGAGGAGGCAAGGAGGATGGTGGAAGAATTTATTGCTGGTAAGAGGTCTCATTAATTGTTAAGTTCAAAACTCGGTCATTTCTTTGACAGACCCTTTAAAGAACTCTCTCTAAAAATAAAGATTCATCCTAATGTTTTAAGCATTACAGGCTTTTTAATAACTTTGATTTCAGCTTTCTTAATCCCTCTTTCCCCTTTTTACAGTGGGATGCTGCTTTTTGTTGGTGGATTTTTTGATATGCTCGATGGTATTGTGGCAAGGAACAGAAACCTTGTCTCAAGATTCGGGGCCTTCCTTGATTCCACTCTTGATAGACTTTCTGATGCCTTATTATTTACCGGAGTGGCTGTTCTTTTTTACCTAAGAGATGAGGTAAACCACAGTCTCCTATCCTTATTATGTCTTATCTTTTCATTCCTCGTAAGTTATACAAGGGCTAGAATAGAGGGTCTTGGTGGAGAGTGCAGGATAGGTCTTGCAGAGAGACCTGAAAGAATTCTCATTCTTATAGGTGGACTTCTGACAGGTTATATAAAGCTTAGCCTCTGGATTATACTCATTGCATCCTTTATAACAACCATTCAGAGGATTCACCATGCCAGGAGGATTTTAAGATGAAAAGAGTGAGGGAGGATAAGGAAAGACTTTTAAAAACTTCTGTGTATCTTGAAGAGGAGGTTATGGAAGCGCTCAGGGATATGGCTCGGAGATTGACAGATGAGACGGGTAAGAAATGGTC
>JAOACK010000097.1 GCA_026417875.1 Thermodesulfovibrionales bacterium
CTCCAGATGAGTGGAAAATAATGATGATGCATCCTGTATACGGAGCAATGATAATAGGTGACCATCCTAGGCTTAAAATGGCAAAGAACATAGCTCTCACCCATCAGGAAAGATGGGATGGAAGCGGTTATCCCAGAGGTCTAAAAGGAAAGGATATACCGGTTGAGGGACGGATTACGAGCCTTGCAGACCAGTATGACGCACTTAGAAACCCGAGGGTTTACAAACCTGCTTATGACCATCAAACTGCCTTCAGGATTATAACAGAGGGTGATGGAAGAACCATGCCCCATCATTTTGACCCTGAGATACTCAAGATTTTTAAAGATAACGCAGGTATCTTTGAGGAAATTTATGAGAGACTCAGGGGTTAACTTGAAATTTTTGTAATATTTAAGCTATCTTATTTAGCTTAAATTTCTTTCATTATAAAGATTTCTTAATATACGGGAGGCTTGCTTATGGCAAAAAAGGCTGCTAATGTTAAAAAAACAAGAACAAAAACAAGAACAAAAACAAAAACAAGAACAAAAACAAAGAAGTATGTCTATTTCTTTGGTAATGGAAAGGCAGAGGGTCGTGGAGATATGAAGGATCTTCTCGGTGGGAAGGGTGCAGGTCTTGCTGAAATGACAAACCTTGGAGTTCCTGTTCCTGCAGGTTTTACTATAACAACAGAGGCATGTAATGCATATTTTAAGAACAATAAAAAATATCCGCCTGGCATGTGGGAACAGGTTCTTGAGAATATGAAGAAGGTTGAAAAGGCAATGGGGATGAAATTTGGAGATCCTGAGAATCCCCTTCTTGTATCAGTCCGCTCAGGTGCGAAATACTCCATGCCAGGAATGATGGATACAGTTCTCAATCTCGGTCTTAACGAGCAGACTCTCAATGGACTAATCAAAAAGACAAATAATGAGAGATTTGCCTATGATGCCTACAGAAGATTTATAACTATGTTTGGAAGTATTGTTATGGGAATAGACAGGCAGAAATTTGAAAATGTACTTGAAGATATAAAAAAAGAAAAAGGAGTCCATCTTGATACAGACCTTGACGCAGAGGATCTTAAAAAAGTGGTAGAAAGTTTCAAGGAAATTTATAAAAGGGAGACAGGTACGGATTTCCCTCAGGATCCTTACGAGCAATTAAAAATGGCAATAAACGCAGTTTTTGGTTCATGGTTTGGGGAGAGGGCTGTAAAGTACAGAAAGTTGCACGGCATTCCAGATGATCTTGGTACAGCCTGTAATATTGTTGCAATGGTCTTCGGAAATATGGGTGAGAATTCCGGTACAGGTGTTGGATTTACCCGTGATCCCTCCACAGGGGAAAAGAAATTTTTTGCTGAATGCCTGATAAACGCCCAGGGAGAAGATGTTGTGGCGGGTATCAGGACACCCCTTCATATAGATGAGTTAAAAAAGAGGATGCCTCAGGCTTATAAGGAGCTTGAAAGGATTTACCAGAAACTTGAAAAACATTACAAAGACATGCTTGACATAGAGTTCACTATTCAGGAAGGCAAGCTCTACATGCTCCAGACAAGGGTTGGTAAAAGAACAGCAAGGGCAGCGCTCAAGATTGCTGTTGATATGGTGAAGGAGAAGCTCATTGACAAAGAAACAGCTGTAATGAGGATAGACCCTGCTCAGATAGACCAGCTGCTTCATCCAATGATTGATCCTAACGCAAAGGTTAAGGTTGTCGCAAAGGGTCTTCCGGCTTCTCCTGGAGCAGCTGTAGGAAGGGTTGTCTTTAAGGCACAGGATGCAGAGGAATGGGCAGCAAAAGGCGAAAAGGTGATACTCGTAAGAACAGAGACATCTCCAGAGGATATAGGTGGAATGGCAGCAGCTCAGGGAATACTCACAGCCCGTGGTGGAATGACATCTCATGCAGCAGTTGTTGGTAGGGGTATGGGCAAGGTCTGTGTTGTGGGCTGCGGAGCAATAAATATCAACTAAGAGGGTAAATACTTTACAATAAACAACGAGATAACAGTCCGTGAAGGAGACTATATAACCCTTAATGGTACAACAGGAGAGGTGATACTTGGTGAGGCGCCCCTTGTAATGCCGGAGCTTACAGGTGATTTTGCAACAATAATGAAATGGGCTGATGAATTCAGAAAGCTTGGTGTGAGGGCAAATGCAGATACACCTAAGGATGCAAAGGTAGCGAGAGAATTCGGTGCAGAAGGTATAGGTCTATGCAGAACAGAACATATGTTCTTTGAGGCAGACAGGATAAAGGCTGT
>JAOACK010000098.1 GCA_026417875.1 Thermodesulfovibrionales bacterium
TCTTTAAGCTGTTCCACTTTATTATAAACCAGGCTGAGGTGAATATAAACAAGGCATGATAGGCCATCAGCGACCAATTTGCCTGTACCTTTGCCTGGATACTTTTAATGAAAAAAAAGATAAGCTCAGGAATACTGAAGGAAAAGAGAAACTTATCTTTTGAATCTATACTTTCATCTTTAAAAAAGGACCTCATTACTGCAATCACCATGGCAACAAAAAAAAGAGGTGTTAGTACTCCGAGCTGAGAACCCATGAATTCAAAAAAATATTCAGGTCTCAAACCCCATCCTTCATAAACGCCTATATGACCGGCAGTATGTCTGAGTGTGACAAAATTATTTTTAAAATTCCATATAAGGACCGGAGAAAAAACTAAAATTGAAATTAATAAGGTTATATAGGGTGTAGCACTTTTAAAAATAATCCTTTTTTCTCTATCCAGTAAAAGATAGATTGCGCCCGAGATAAAGAAAAATGCCATGCTGTACTTTGCCAGCATACCCAGACCTGCACTAATGCCAAGAAATATCCAGGGTAAAATACTTTTAGCTTCTAAAGATTTCATGAAGAGATAAAGACTTAAAGACCACAAGAATATGAAGGGTGAATCAATGGTCATCACTATTCCATAGGTTGAAAATAGCGGGACGAACTGAATCAGCAGTCCTGAAAGAACTGATATCCGTGAGTCCCTGTAAAGCTCATGGCTGAGTTTGTAAATAATTATTGAAGAAAAAAAAAGAAAAAAAGGTGCAAGAAATCGCACCCCTAGCTCTGTATTTCCACCTAACATGGTTGTTAATCCTATTAGGTAAGCAATTAGGGGACCTTTAGAATAATAACTGAGATCAGGTCTTCTTGACCATTCCCAGTAGTGGGCCTCGTCACCGCTCAGTTCCAGCGGACCATAGGAAATATAATAGAGTCTAGCTATAAGAAGAAAAAAGAGAAGAACATAAAAGATGCCCGAAAGTCTGTCCTTAATAAATATTACCCTGATCTTTTTAAAAATTGCTATTACTAACAAGGCTATCCCAACACCGATAACTGCACCACCAAACACATCTGAGGGATAATGAACACCAACATATACCCTTGACAGACAAACAACAAGAACAACAATAAGAGATGGTAGTCTCAGGTATCTAAAAAAATACCCTAAGACTGTAGCAACGGCAGAATAGTTAGCAGCATGATTTGATGGGAAAGAAAAGGATGTGCCCTTACCAACAAGCAATCTGGCATCTTCAATAATGTAAAAGGGTCTCGGTCTTTCAACAATATCTTTCATTATATTACCTACACCATCAGCAAGTATCCAGGCTATTATTAAAAGAAAAAACGGAAGCACTGCCTTTTTCCCGTCCTTAAGTATTGCTATAATAACGAAAAGTAAATAGAAGATATAAGCACTTCTGCTCATAAAGACCATAAAGTCATCAAGGAAAGGCACGGGATCATGTATATTAATGAACCTAAAAAGGGCTATATCAAGATTCACTTCTTTGACCTCCCAGAAGTTCACTGACCATGCTTCTAAGTTCCTTAATGGAGAAGGGCTTCCTGATGATATTAGGAAGTGTGATATCCGGAGACAGTTCTTTTCCGCTCATCAAAAGTATCAGGGTTTCAGGAGATTTCTCATAAATGATATTCCTTATATCAAGAGCTGTGCAATCCTTAAGATGATAATCAGTGATGACAAGATCAAACCTCTCTGTGTCAAGAAGTTTTACAAATTCTTCTCTGCCAGAGGCTCCGTATATCTCGTATCCAGAACTGCTAAGGGCTCTCTTCACAGAGGTAAGTATAAGGGGATCATCATCAATAATGCAGATTTTTTTTATTTCAGACTTTTTTTGCGAAGACATCTTTCATCTTTATGAGCAACCAGTTTTTATCATCACCTTTCTTCATCCTGATGAGAGCAAATCTTCCCTTTAACTTCTTCCCTGAAAGTTCGAATTCTAAAGCACCATCCTTTTCAATTTTAACAAGACTTTGAAGAGGAAGATCAAGGCAAATTTTAGCTAACTGTCCATAAACTTTAAAACCAGAAGAAGTTGGTTCGGCTCCAAAGATTTGATTTTGAGAAGGAGGAGAAC
>JAOACK010000099.1 GCA_026417875.1 Thermodesulfovibrionales bacterium
TGAGGCTACAATGGAAACATTTCAGCAATGTTTCTTCATTAACAATGTGGAAAACGAAAAAGTTGCACAACCCCCTTTGCAATTAATTAAAATTAAAAGGAAAAACTCATTGAGGGGTAGGAAACTTGACCTCATTTAAAAGGGATTGCGACAAGTTTTTTCTACTAACATGTTCCTACCTCCTCCTTATTGTAGGAAACTTGACCTCATTTAAAAGGGATTGCGACTGCAATGGTACGAAAACAATCTTTTTTTCGCACCAATTATGTAGGAAACTTGACCTCATTTAAAAGGGATTGCGACACAGGCTTTTACCAGCACCTGGCAATCCTACAAGTAAAGTAGGAAACTTGACCTCATTTAAAAGGGATTGCGACTCTATCGCACTGATGAATTTGTGAAAATCTTTGAGGTAGGAAACTTGACCTCATTTAAAAGGGATTGCGACTCACACAGGCCAGCCACGATGTCCCAGCTAAATACTGCGTAGGAAACTTGACCTCATTTAAAAGGGATTGCGACTTTGTTATACCAATTGTTTAGCCTAATTAATTCGATAAAGTAGGAAACTTGACCTCATTTAAAAGGGATTGCGACACAATCATTTATACAATCTCCACAATAAATATCGTAGGAAACTTGACCTCATTTAAAAGGGATTGCGACTCTAAACTTCATTTTCTACCTCCTTTTTATTTTTTTATTAGTAGGAAACTTGACCTCATTTAAAAGGGATTGCGACAAATGCAATGAAGACAATATTTCTAACTTCCTTAATCGTAGGAAACTTGACCTCATTTAAAAGGGATTGCGACCCGTGCACGTCAACCCTTTCTTTAAATGCAATGAAGAGTAGGAAACTTGACCTCATTTAAAAGGGATTGCGACTAGACAATTTATAATCAATGCCACCTTTTCTACAATTTAGTAGGAAACTTGACCTCATTTAAAAGGGATTGCGACTTATAACTTCTTCTTCATCTTCACCCACAAAAACAGTAGGAAACTTGACCTCATTTAAAAGGGATTGCGACAATACTACTGTTTCCCTGACTTTCATAATACCTCCTTTGTGTAGGAAACTTGACCTCATTTAAAAGGGATTGCGACTTAAACTCACGAGCGTATACAGCAAAGAATCTCGCGTAGGAAACTTGACCTCATTTAAAAGGGATTGCGACTCTTGCCATTTGTGGAGCAAAACCGTTGAGATGCGTAGGAAACTTGACCTCATTTAAAAGGGATTGCGACAACTCTCCATGCAGGTCAATTCTATTCCTAAACGCAACGTAGGAAACTTGACCTCATTTAAAAGGGATTGCGACTTAAGTTATGACTTAATCAGGTCAGAAAATTTTATCCACCGGTAGGAAACTTGACCTCATTTAAAAGGGATTGCGACTGCAAAACAGGAGACACAATGACAATATGACGATCTGTAGTAGGAAACTTGACCTCATTTAAAAGGGATTGCGACGGCCTCGGGGGTATAGGTTAGTCAATAACTTTAAGTAGGAAACTTGACCTCATTTAAAAGGGATTGCGACCCGATGTAGGACTCTAAAATTCCATGCTTATGAGCTTGTAGGAAACTTGACCTCATTTAAAAGGGATTGCGACTGCAAAACAGGAGACACAATGACAATATGACGATCTGTAGTAGGAAACTTGACCTCATTTAAAAGGGATTGCGACTACAAGTTCACGACAAAACTGCTCTCTTGTGATGCGTAGGAAACTTGACCTCATTTAAAAGGGATTGCGACATAGGTACGAATACGATTTTCTTATGTTGGAATTTATTGTAGGAAACTTGACCTCATTTAAAAGGGATTGCGACTCAATCCTGCAGCTAATATTTTCAATCTTTTTATCGTAGGAAACTTGACCTCATTTAAAAGGGATTGCGACGAATTTGCTTTGTTGACTCTGATACAACAAGTTTTGTACCTGCTGATATGACCAGCTTGACATCTTAGTCCACAATGTTACAATCTTCTTATATG
>JAOACK010000100.1 GCA_026417875.1 Thermodesulfovibrionales bacterium
GAATACATCTATAGATTTAATTTTTTCAATTATATCATTATATGTAAATTTCAGAATATAATTTAGAGTAGCTAAGTCTTTTAGCGGTCTGTTCAGATATTTTTTGTTTTTATCCTGAGAGGGTACAAAGGTTTTATATCCCTTCATGTTACCCAGTTCAATTATTATTCCTTGATAGTAGGAATGAGTAAAGGTACCTTCTTCTTTGATCTTCTCTTCCTGAAGAAGAGAGAGTATTTCGGTCGGTAATTTATTTTTGTAAGTTTTTAAAGCCCATAATCCTGGCTTTATCTTAAAAAAGAATCTACTATCCTGCACAATTCTCCTTATTGAGGCAAAGGGTGTTTTTGTTTTCCATGCTGCACCCGGTACCCTTAAGGCCTTTTCATATAGTTGACTTAAGGTAGCGAAACCTCCGTTTTCTTCCATTATTTTCATTACTGCCTCATACTGCTTCATGTGCTTCCCTACTAAAAAGAGCCATCTGTCTATCTATCCTATCCCGGTTTACCCAGGGACTGCAGTATTCCCAGGGAAGGTCAGGGTTTTTGCATCCGCAGACGCTCATCTCTATAACATAGCTCTGGGCTATTGACCTGAATCTTTCATAAATACTTTTTCTTAGCTCAGGAGGAAGTAGCCTTGTCCTTGCTGAGGTTATAACCCTCTGCCATGGTTGACCTCTGTAGAGTCTTAAGAGTCTCCATCTCGTCTTTGGCGGTATCTTATTCAAAGAATCTATTATGGATGGTCTCATCACCAGTGAGCTGACTGATATTTCTTTTACACCTGCTTCTTTTAAGCTCCTCAGTAATGCCTCAACGGAGTGTTCGGAGTCTGTAATTTCTGGTATTACAGGGTCTACCCTTACAGAGCTCTCAATGCCTGCTTTAATAAGATTGCTGAGATTCCTCAACCTCTCATAAATCTTTGCTGAACGGGGTTCAAAGAGCTTTCTGTATCCTTCATCAACAGAAACAATGCCTATCCTTGCCTTCACCTTATAAGGATGTTTTTTAAAGAGATTTATAAAATCCTCTGGTATTGTTCCTTTTGTAAGAAAGGATATACCAATTCCTCTTTCAAGGAGTAGCTTCATACATGAATAGGTCTCCTCAAGAATTTCATCTACATTCTGAAAGGCATCGGATGCCGTGCTGAAGGAGACCCACTGCGGAAGTCTTCTTTTTCTGTCAAGCTCTTTTTCAAGAAACTTATGGGTATCCTGATAAATATGAAGCTCTCCTTCGGGAGGTGCATAACTAAAGCCCCTTGCATAGCAATAAAGACATCCATGGATGCAGCCTCTTGTAATGTTTATTGAAGGCACATCTTTAAGACATCCAAAGGCTGGTTGCTTAAGAACTTGTGTTTTTCTGGATATCATTAATAATTTCATTTAATCTAAAATTCCCTCCACTAATTGCCATTCTGCGTAACCCTTTTTTCTTGATGCTATTTTCTGTCCTTTTAGGGCTACTCTGTTTATAACAGGATGGGTCTTTACTGTAATATATGCCCTTACAAGATTTGCAACAGTAGCCTCCTGTAATACAATCTCGGAGCCATCATTCAGTACAAGCCTTGTCCTGAGATGCCTGTGACCCTCAGGTACCTCAATTATCAACTCCTTTATGTCTTCGTTATGGAGGAACATTGAACTTAAAACTTCAATCCAGAAAAGTACAGTAACGCCTCTTTTTCAATTACTTCAATTGAATCACTTTTGAATACCTTTTGTCAAGTCCTTCTCATTCAGGGGGTCATAACTCTTTAATAAAATTAGTCCTCTTTGGATAATAACTGTTAAACTAAAAAGCAGGTGCAAAATCGCTATTAAGACTAATTTATCCCTGTGCTGAGGATCAGACCTCGGGAAGCATTATGCTTATCTGTGCTCCTGGAAAGAAGACCAGATTTTTTTCGTGAATCCTGCCTTTAGACC
>JAOACK010000101.1:0-447 GCA_026417875.1 Thermodesulfovibrionales bacterium
ATTTTATCATATTTTTAATTTATTATTAGATTTGTATTATTAGATGTACATGCAATGAAGTAGTCATAATTATAGTTTTTATCATTTATTTGTCGTAAAAATAAGATATCATGATTAATAAAAACAAAATTTTTATTATATTCTTTCTTTTCCTTTTCTCCTTAAGAATAATTTTTTTATGTATTAAATCTAAGAGAAATTTTTACAATTAATTCGGATAGCTCAAAGACATAATAGAAGTTAATTATACAATACAAAAAAGTTATTCTTAAAACAGTAGCTTCAGGTTTCGTTTTAGTATCCACATTGGTACCTTCCATGATAACTAAGTTAAAACGATTTTAGACCTTAAAAAATAAACAACTTAGAAATGGCTTTAACTTATCACCTAAATTTAAAATTTCTGAATTTAATGAATTATGAATTCTAACAAAAAGGTGATTTAAA
>JAOACK010000101.1:457-1922 GCA_026417875.1 Thermodesulfovibrionales bacterium
GCGAGTGGATTTGAACCACCGACCCCCTGCTCCCAAGGCAGACTATGAATTAAGAACTGGCTTGTATGCTTGATTTGTAAATGTGAAAATTTTTAAAAATACCCCCCTTTGGTCACATTTTGGTCACAGTCATTTTTGATGGTTTTGTAAACCCTTGATTTTTCAATGGGCGATGAGGGTATCGAACCCACGACCTCTTCCGTGTGAATTCAACTTTAAAAACAAAAAATGGCTTAAATACAGGATTTCTTGAATGCAAAAAATAGCCTTTTGTGATAGTTTTATCACAATTTTATCACAGTCCAATTTTTCACTAAGAGGTGGTGAAAAAATTAAAACAATAAAAACTGGATTTATACTTTATGAAATTGAAGTAATTAACAATGTATTTGAGGAGTTTCTATCAATCTTAACATTACATCCTTTCTGGATTTTAAATTCTATTCTGCTGTTTTTAAAACCGGCCAAGTTAACAATTTATCATAAAATACAAAAGATCTGACTTAAAAAGCTATGAGTACTATCGATTCAGATTATAAATAAGAAGGCTTTTTTAATTAATCAAACCCATCCGATGGGGATTCTATTTTATCGTTTTACATAAGAAACTTTGACATAACTGACGAATCAATAGAAAGCCCTGCAGATAGACTTAAAGGCTAAATGTTTTAAATAGATACTTATGAAGAAACGATGCTTAAAATAAAAGATACAATTAAACCTTAGCCTGAAACACTCTCAGAAAAAAGATGAATAAACTCTACGAAAAAGAAAATAATACCTCTACAGTTGAAACGATTAGATTAAAAGATTTTATAAAGTAGGGAAGTTAACTTTATATCCCACATGGTTCAGATGAAACATAGCCCTGAACAGATTTTTTAAGCCTAAAACAACCACTTTATATTCCACATGGTTCAGATGAAACGGTGTTTATTTAGTTATAGTGTTGGATGGGGGTTGGATCTTTATATCCCACATGGTTCAGATGAAACCAATCCTATAATCATCCGAAACATAAACCTCTCCAACCTTTATATCCCACATGGTTCAGATGAAACGGGGATTTGAGTATCGTTCATTACCTTCTGCTTTTTCTTTATATCCCACATGGTTCAGATGAAACCCCTTCAAAGATAACCTATCACTATCCCATTCTACCGCCTTTATATCCCACATGGTTCAGATGAAACCTCTTTATCCCAAAAACCACCATACACCAAATCATACTTTATATCCCACATGGTTCAGATGAAACTTTTCTGAAATAGTAAAAAGTTACTTGGCTCTACAACTTTATATCCCACATGGTTCAGATGAAACTTTGGAGTTGTAATAGTCCATGTCACATTATTTCCAGACTTTATATCCCACATGGTTCAGATGAAACTCTCTTATACAGCAAGACAAAGTATGATAAATAAGTCTTTATATCCCACATGGTTCAGACTGTCTCTTATACACA
>JAOACK010000102.1 GCA_026417875.1 Thermodesulfovibrionales bacterium
TTTAAAAGGGATTGCGACAAGGCTTATCAAACCCAATCCCAGCACATCCATAAGTTTAGGAAACTTGACCTCATTTAAAAGGGATTGCGACGCTTTCAATAAGAACCTGGTTAAGTCTTACGACTTAATTTAGGAAACTTGACCTCATTTAAAAGGGATTGCGACAACAATTCGCCTCTAACATCAACCCTTTCTTTGAATTAGGAAACTTGACCTCATTTAAAAGGGATTGCGACTTTTCTTTTTGTTTCATGTTTCCTCCTCCTCTTTTAGGAAACTTGACCTCATTTAAAAGGGATTGCGACGGATCCGCAATTACTACAATATAAATTTCTTTCTAATTCTTAGGAAACTTGACCTCATTTAAAAGGGATTGCGACTCTGTAGCTTTGAGTGTTGGAATTACGTTTTTGATACTTCTTTAGGAAACTTGACCTCATTTAAAAGGGATTGCGACCTACATCAATATTTAAAATACCTAAACAATCTTCACATATTAGGAAACTTGACCTCATTTAAAAGGGATTGCGACAGAAAAACAATTTTTCTTTTCTCTAAATTGTTCAATTTTGTTTAGGAAACTTGACCTCATTTAAAAGGGATTGCGACCTTTTTATTCATTTCATATTCTTTTTCCTCTTCCTCGTTTAGGAAACTTGACCTCATTTAAAAGGGATTGCGACAAGCCCAATCACCAATGAATGGCAATTGGGCTTTATCAATTTAGGAAACTTGACCTCATTTAAAAGGGATTGCGACTACTTTCATCTCTTTAAATTCTTTATCTACAATTTGCAGTTTAGGAAACTTGACCTCATTTAAAAGGGATTGCGACCCGATGATTCGGGCAGTGAAACTACCGCTTGGATGGGTTAGGAAACTTGACCTCATTTAAAAGGGATTGCGACTAAATTGTTTCATAAATTACCCTCCTCCTTTTCTTTTTTTTTAGGAAACTTGACCTCATTTAAAAGGGATTGCGACACCTTTGTGAGCAAAAATTATATGTGGGTTATTTATTAGGAAACTTGACCTCATTTAAAAGGGATTGCGACTACCCCTGCAACCTGCACTTTTGTTACTGGATAGCCTTTAGGAAACTTGACCTCATTTAAAAGGGATTGCGACTTTATCTTGTGGAAGCCAACATTGTTCAATGTTAAAAACTTAGGAAACTTGACCTCATTTAAAAGGGATTGCGACAACTGGAGTAAGTTACATCTTACCCCAGCAACTTGATTAGGAAACTTGACCTCATTTAAAAGGGATTGCGACTTTATTTTGTCTTCTACCTTTTCTTTGTAGACCTTAGGAAACTTGACCTCATTTAAAAGGGATTGCGACCAACTGAGAAATAATTCCCATTTTATTCTCAACTTGGCCTTAGGAAACTTGACCTCATTTAAAAGGGATTGCGACGCACGGGAAATTTCACGTCCTTTTTCATCATGGGCGTGTAGGAAACTTGACCTCATTTAAAAGGGATTGCGACGATTTGTAAGACTATTCAATTTGACAAACTCCATGAAGTAGGAAACTTGACCTCATTTAAAAGGGATTGCGACCAAAAACATTTTTTGAATATGTAAATATTTTACAACCTTGTAGGAAACTTGACCTCATTTAAAAGGGATTGCGACTCTAATATCCATAATATCCTCCTTTATGTTTTTTCTTATGTAGGAAACTTGACCTCATTTAAAAGGGATTGCGACCTAAATCTTCCCTGATACTTCTTTCCAAAAACTTTCGTAGGAAACTTGACCTCATTTAAAAGGGATTGCGAGGAATTTGCTTTGTTGACTCTGATACAACAAGTTTTGTAC
>JAOACK010000103.1 GCA_026417875.1 Thermodesulfovibrionales bacterium
GTTTTATCTGAACCATGTGGGATATAAAGCTTAAAGCTACGGCTGGGCTTAAATACACCCTATGTTTTATCTGAACCATGTGGGATATAAAGCACACCCGGCGGTCCGGAAAGCAATATCACCTTGTAGTTTTATCTGAACCATGTGGGATATAAAGACAACCCAGTCACACCTTTCAACGCATAAATCTTTGCGTTTTATCTGAACCATGTGGGATATAAAGTTGTTTGATGCTCTGTGTTTGGCGTTGTTTGAGGAGTTTTATCTGAACCATGTGGGATATAAAGCTCTTAAAGCTATTGCAGAGGAGATAGCTAAAAAAGTTTTATCTGAACCATGTGGGATATAAAGTTAAATTGGCAAAGGTTTGGAAATTTTGTCACTTAGTTTTATCTGAACCATGTGGGATATAAAGTGTCCTAACTTATCATTTACCTCCTTTATAACCTCGTTTTATCTGAACCATGTGGGATATAAAGAAGGAGATTGAAAATAGAATAAAAGCACATCTTGGGTTTTATCTGAACCATGTGGGATATAAAGTCTTCAAGCATAGCCTTATACTTTTCAACTACTCCGTTTTATCTGAACCATGTGGGATATAAAGGTAGTAGGGAGAGCACTTCCCACCTGCATTCGTGAGTATGTTTTATCTGAACCATGTGGGATATAAAGTTATATGGAAAAACGACGTCAGTATCCCACCAACGTCATGTTTTATCTGAACCATGTGGGATATAAAGGTGTGGCTGGGGTGGAGTGTGCCGTTTGGCATGACGTTTTATCTGAACCATGTGGGATATAAAGTTTTACACGTTTTCCATTTGGGCAAAGAATGAGAGTGTGTTTTATCTGAACCATGTGGGATATAAAGCTCAGGTGACCTTACAAGAGCTGATTGATGGAACGAGGTTTTATCTGAACCATGTGGGATATAAAAACATTTACACTAACATTGACATAGCTTGGTTGGGCAAGGGGTTTTATCTGAACCATGTGGGATATAAAGCATCGAAGGATACGAATTTGCACAAACCATAGAAGGTTTTATCTGAACCATGTGGGATATAAAGTCACTAAGTTTGGAGATGGCTTCTTCCGATGCTCTCGTTTTATCTGAACCATGTGGGATATAAAGCTCTACCTGGGACAAACCAACGGTACCACCTAAAAGTTTTATCTGAACCATGTGGGATATAAAGACAAGCACCTTTG
Source organism: Thermodesulfovibrionales bacterium (assembly GCA_026417875.1). Lineage (NCBI taxonomy): Bacteria > Pseudomonadati > Nitrospirota > Thermodesulfovibrionia > Thermodesulfovibrionales > Thermodesulfovibrionales bacterium. Next base: position 1,216 of record JAOACK010000103.1, read on the forward strand.
CTTTTTCAGACAACAACGTTGCAAGTTTTATCTGAACCATGTGGGATATAAAGAAGATTACCCGTTACTTGCAAGAGCTCGGGAGAGCTGTTTTATCTGAACCATGTGGGATATAAAGCCCTTTCCACAATCAATCTCCTCGACACTGACTCTACCCGTTTTATCTGAACCATGTGGGATATAAAGTATAATAAACTGCTTCGGTAAGCCCTGGTTCATAGTACGTTTTATCTGAACCATGTGGGATATAAAGGCTTTCTTTGCAAGTGACTGCAGCACTGGAACAGCGTTTTATCTGAACCATGTGGGATATAAAGCGGAAAAACTTGCTAATAGCGCAGTTACAACTGCAAAAGTTTTATCTGAACCATGTGGGATATAAAGCACTAATTCGAACCTTCGTTCCAAACTCCCTCCTCGTTTTATCTGAACCATGTGGGATATAAAGGCCTGCCCTTGCACTTGGAGAACTGGGGTTTTGTACAGGTTTTATCTGAAC
>JAOACK010000104.1 GCA_026417875.1 Thermodesulfovibrionales bacterium
GCAGTAATTAGCCGGTTAAATGAACATTGGAGGATAAAACCATTAAATGAATTTACACAGAAGTATTGACATTACCTACTATTTAAGCAAAAAAACCTATCCTTCAGTCCTTTTTTCGGAAAAGGATTTTATATGTCTGAATGGCTTCTGAGGCAGGTTTTTTCGCTCTGGTAATAAAAAAGGCTTAATAAGTCACCTTGCCCTACTAGATCTTCTCAAGGACGAATAAGAGCTGTCCTTCTATAACTGCATCGTTCAGTTTAACACATATTTCCTTTATCTGGGCATCAAAGGGAGCAAGGATGGCATTTTCCATCTTCATTGCTTCAAGATTGGCAATCTCCTCACCTTTATGGACAATATCTCCAACCTTCAGAGAACCCCTCTGAGGATTACCTATCCGCCAGACATTACCAGCAATGGGAGCTCCAACTTCGTTCAGTGTCTTTGCGATTCTTATCTCCTTTTTCTTTGCCCTTGGAGTCTCAACCTGATAAACCCGTGTCTTATTATTTACCTTCATTACAACGTGTATAACTCCTTCATGCTCAGCACCAATAGAAACAAGCTCTATGCAGTATGGTTTTCCCCAGAGCTCAAACTCAACCTTATCCCCTGGTCTTTTCAATCCTTCTCTCCATACATTTGTTGGTAACACAAGGGGTGCCTCGCCATACTTTTCCCTGAAGTCAATAAATTCAAGGGCATCCTTAGGATGCATTAAAAACAGTATAAACTCTTCTTCAGAAGGCTCTCTTCCAAGATAATCAGAAAGCTCCTTGCTCAATCTGTCGAGATCATCCTCTTCAATATGTTCGAGAGGAGAAAGTTCCTTCCTTTCCTTTAATTTCTTCTGCCACTCATCTCCAAAGGCACTCCTGTAAACCCATTCATCAGGCCAGCCTGTGGGAAGTTTTCCGTAATGTCCAAGGATGAGATTTTTAAAATCACCAGGTGCATTTCTAAAAAGCTGTAAGAGCTCTTCCTGTTCTGCTGGTTCCATTGCACTGAAGTCCTGCCCTTTCTCTTCAACGAATTTAGTTAATAATTCAATTATATGTCTTACACCGGCATCTCCTCTTTCCTTTGCATACCTGTTTACAATTCCACTACAGGTTACCCAAGTAATCTGGCTACCAGGTGTAACATCAAAATATCTAACAATCCTGTTATAGAGAGACATCACCTTAAGGATCGCAGGCATTAGATGGAGAAAATCAGACTTCTGAGCCTGTTCAAAGGAGCTCGGAAAGGCACCGCCAGGCATCTTGTGTCTTGTAACAGTATGGTCAAGCCCTCTGAATGGTGATTCAGCCCATTCATAATGGCCTATCCATTCCCTCACTTTATAAACAGCTTCTTCCGCAACTCTTCTATTAAGGTGTACCGGTATTCCTGCTTCCTCAAATACTGCATGAACACTAAGTATAGGTGAATGACCGTAGAATCTTACAAGGGAATCCTCCTGGACATCAAATATCTTTGCACCAGCCTTTGCAGCAGAAAGAAGGGCAGGAATGGCAAGACCATCAGTAATATGTCTGTGATAATTTATAACAAGATCAGGATATTTCC
>JAOACK010000105.1 GCA_026417875.1 Thermodesulfovibrionales bacterium
GTATAATTCCTACCGTTGACAGAACGAAGGCTTCTGTGGCAATAAAAATAGATTTTATAGGTAAGGATGACAGGGGTGTGCCGGATATGAGTGCCAAGGTGTCTTTTCTAAGCAGAGAATTGAAAAAGGAAGAGCTTAACCCTGTAATGGTGGTAAACAAAAAGGCTATTATGAAAGAAGCTAATAAAAGCTATGTCTATATTATAAAAGAAAGTAAAGCTTTAAAGAGAGAGATTGCTACCGGCAGAGAGTTTGAAGAAAATACAGAAGTTATAAGCGGTTTGCAGTATGGTGAGAAAGTGGTACTGAATCCACCAAAAGGGTTGAAGGATGGGTCAAAAATTAAAGTTATTGAGGAATAAAATTGGATTCCCTGAAAGATATAGTATTAATCAAAAATCTCTATAAAAGCTATAAAAGAGACGAACAAATAATCCCGGTCCTTTCTAATCTGTCATTGACCGTTAAAGATGCAGACTTTATCGCTTTGATGGGACCATCTGGTTCAGGAAAAAGCACATTACTAAACATAATAGCGGGTATTGATTCTGCCGATAGCGGAGAAGTGATTGTAAATGGTGTTAATATCTCAAATTTGTCAGAAGAAGAGCTTACTAAGTGGCGTCTTTTAAATGTCGGTTTTATATTTCAGTTTTATAATCTTATCCCTGTGCTGACTGCCTATGAAAATGTTTTGCTACCGCTGATGCTGACAAATCTATCAAAGACCGAAAAAAAAGAACATACCGACTTTGCCCTTGAACTTGTGGGATTATCCGACAGAAAGGATCATTATCCTAACCAGCTTTCAGGGGGACAACAACAAAGGGTCGCAATTGCAAGGGCTATTGTAACTGATCCTGCAATTATTGTTGCCGATGAGCCCACCGGCGATCTGGATAAAAACTCTGCATTACAGGTGCTTGATTTGATTAACAGACTTAATGAAGAACTTAAAAAGACCATTATTATGGTAACCCATGACCCGAGGGCTGCAAAATGTGCAAAAAACATAAAATACCTCGATAAGGGTGAGCTTATTGATGATATTTCTAAGATATCTTTTTAAAAACCTGACAAGACATAAGTTAAGAACCACCCTCACCATCCTTGGTATTGCAACTGCCATACTGTCCTTTGGTCTTCTCAGAACCATAGTTAACGCATGGTATGCAGG
>JAOACK010000106.1 GCA_026417875.1 Thermodesulfovibrionales bacterium
TGGGATATAAAGTAAAATTGAACAAAATGGTGTTAAAGCGCCAATCCCGTTTCATCTGAACCATGTGGGATATAAAGCTTACAAAAGCAATTGATACAGCAATAGAAATGACGTTTCATCTGAACCATGTGGGATATAAAGATCAGCACTCTTGCCACCCCAGTTCGTTCTTGTTCAGTTTCATCTGAACCATGTGGGATATAAAGGAAATTATGTCATATTTAGTTAATACAATAGAGAGCGGTTTCATCTGAACCATGTGGGATATAAAGTTAAAATAAAGAGGGTATTAAAATGAAAGATTGTAAGTATTATCTGAACCATGTGGGATATAAAGCAAAATGTTGTATTTGCGGAATTACTTCTTCAGGCAAGTATTATCTGAACCATGTGGGATATAAAGAGTATCTAATAGTCTTGGTTGTTTTGTTTTTACCAGTTTCATCTGAACCATGTGGGATATAAAGCTGATTTAAATAATTTTATTACAATTAAGATCAAAAGTTTCATCTGAACCATGTGGGATATAAAGCAAGAACAAGCAATAGCAATTGCATATCAATACGCAAGGTTTCATCTGAACCATGTGGGATATAAAGGAGTATGGGATTAAACAGTATAAAGAGATGGGCAAAGTTTCATCTGAACCATGTGGGATATAAAGCTGTCATCAGACCCAAATTCACCTAATTACAGGGAAGACTGGAAAGAACTGATTAAAAACTCTGCACCTGATATTGTTATGCTGGTTGCACAAACTGTATTTGAGGGGGCAAGGGTGGCTAAAGATACAGATGAGATTGAGTTTGAGGAGGAAGAAAATATACTCCCTTTGGAGAAGAGTTAAAAAGACTCTATGATAATTGCACTCCTTCAAAAAAAATGGAGTGCGCAAAAAATTCAGGGGGCATGCTTGAGTTTATGTGCTCCCAATGCCCCCATAAAGAACCATATGAGCCAAGCGAGTGGTTTAATCATATCTGGTTTCTATATAGTCTGCAACGGGCGGGATACCCTTTTTCTAAAAATGATCTTTCAATTGAGGAATGGATTGATCTGGGAATTCTCAGAGAAGAGTTAGAAAAAATTAAGTTTAATATAACCCGGAAATGACAAGGATAAGAAATGAATATAATATCGCAACAGATCCAGAAATCACAATGAACTTATATAG
>JAOACK010000107.1 GCA_026417875.1 Thermodesulfovibrionales bacterium
GTGGGATATAAAGCAGAGTCCGGTGGTTATGTATAAATGTGCTGATAAGTATTATCTGAACCATGTGGGATATAAAGAAATTTTTATAGTCTTGAATAAATTGCTTAGCTCCGTATTATCTGAACCATGTGGGATATAAAGCTGTTATACGTTCTCATATAGTAATTTCCTATATCAAGTATTATCTGAACCATGTGGGATATAAAGCAGAGTCCGGTGGTTATGTATAAATGTGCTGATAAGTATTATCTGAACCATGTGGGATATAAAGGATGAAAATCAAATTAATTCATTATTACAAGCGCTTGGTATTATCTGAACCATGTGGGATATAAAGTGTTAATATTATCTAAACTATATTGGATATAAAGAAGTATTATCTGAACCATGTGGGATATAAAGATCTTACAAAAATTCTTATGCTGGTTATATTGTTTTGTATTATCTGAACCATGTGGGATATAAAGTTTTTAAATTTGAAAAGTGATAAATTTCATTCTTTCGTATTATCTGAACCATGTGGGATATAAAGAGATTGGGGGCTGTAGTAGTGGAGAGCCATTGCACTGAGTATTATCTGAACCATGTGGGATATAAAGGACTACCCCTCTTTTTTGTTTAATCAAGAATTTTTTGTATTATCTGAACCATGTGGGATATAAAGGTTTAGAAAACCTTACAGGCTATTTCGAGTGTTTTTGGTATTATCTGAACCATGTGGGATATAAAGACTTGACTGAAATTCTTGAAAGTAAATTTAAAACTTAGTATTATCTGAACCATGTGGGATATAAAGCTGATGGCATCATAGCACTGTTGAGAAGTTTAACCTGGTTTCATTTTAACCATGTGGGATATAAAGACCTTAACATAATTGTTACCCCTGTTGAAAAATGGTTTTACTTGCCTTCAGGGATAATGTAGTGTATAAAGCATTTATGACAGGAAAAAAAGGTTATTTCAAAGATTTATCAAAAATAAGGGTTAAAAATGGGCAGAACTGCTAAGGCAATACTTTACGGGTCTTCTTACAAGATAGAGACAGATATTAATCAAGACGCTGTCTTGGGTAGGATAAAGGCAAGGAGTTATGCGGGTGATATCTGGGATTATCTGTATCCTATCTACGTGTTGGATGATAGGGGTAGGC
>JAOACK010000108.1 GCA_026417875.1 Thermodesulfovibrionales bacterium
TGCTATAGGCCTTGTTAAAATAGATGATATTAATTATTTAATTTCAAATATTCCTAAAAATATAATAATTTATATTACAGGAAGGTATGCACACAAATCTCTTATAGATTTAGCAGATTTTGTAAATGAAATAAAAATAATAAAAACACCTAAAAAATTATTAAAAGCAGTAAAGGGGATAGAATATTAAAAAGAAAAAAGAAATAAGAAAATTATGGTATTGTTTGAACTGCTTCGAAATAATAGAAGCAGAAGAACAACCTTTTTCTTGTCCTAAATGCAAAAGTGAAAATATAGATAAATATAAAATAAAAAGGTGAATTTTTGAAAGGAGAATTTGGTGCTATAAGTCAAAAACTAGCATTGTTCTGGAAAAAAGATAAAAATAAAAAAGTTAGATGTGAACTTTGTCCTAGATTTTGTATAATTAATGAAAATGAAAAAGGATTTTGTAGAGTAAGAAAAAATATAAATGGAAAATTATACTCTCTTGTTTATAGTAGGCCGACATCAATTGGAATAGATCCTATAGAGAAAAAACCTCTTTTTCATTTTTTACCAGGCACATATGCTTTTTCTATAGGAACTGCTGGATGTAATTTAGCATGTAAACATTGTCAAAATTGGGAAATTTCACAAAATGATCCAGAAAGAACATATAATTATTTTCTTCCCCCAGAAACTATTATTCAAAAAATAAAATCATTTAACAATAAAAAAATAATTTCTAGTATAGCATATACTTATAATGAACCATCTATTTTTATTGAGTATTTATTAGATATAGCAAAACTTGCTAAAAAAGAAGGAATAAAAAACACATATCATTCTTCTGGTTTTATAAATTTAACACCATTAAAAGAAATATGTAAATATTTAGATTCAGCAAATATAGATTTAAAATATTTTTCAGATAAAATATATAAACAAAATTCTTTAGGAGCATTAGATCCTATTCTTGAAGCAATTGAATATATTTATTCTAAAAAAATATGGTTAGAAATAACAAATCTTATTATACCAACTATAAATGATTCTGAAAAAATAGTTAAAG
>JAOACK010000109.1:0-500 GCA_026417875.1 Thermodesulfovibrionales bacterium
AACAATGAAAGCATCAATATTATTAGGAAACTTGACCTCATTTAAAAGGGATTGCGACTAGATATTTAGCTCATCCTGCCCATCGGCAGCTTAGGAAACTTGACCTCATTTAAAAGGGATTGCGACTTGTATTTTTTTAAGACTTTGTATTTCTTTTTCTATTAGGAAACTTGACCTCATTTAAAAGGGATTGCGACCCAGCCACGGCCTTCTGTATGGCTTCATACGATTTCATTTAGGAAACTTGACCTCATTTAAAAGGGATTGCGACTTATACCTATCTTTCTCGCTATCTGGCCACCAGTGATTTCTTAGGAAACTTGACCTCATTTAAAAGGGATTGCGACTATCCATATCGCAGAAAAATTTTCTTACTTTCTTCATTTAGGAAACTTGACCTCATTTAAAAGGGATTGCGACCGATTTTTTTTGCAATTTGTGAAGCTGTTTTTTCGTAGGAAACTTGACCTCATTTAAAAGGGATTGCGACCTATGCCTCT
>JAOACK010000109.1:510-1050 GCA_026417875.1 Thermodesulfovibrionales bacterium
TCTTTAACCTTCATTTTATCCCTCCTTATGTGTTTTTTTAGGAAACTTGACCTCATTTAAAAGGGATTGCGACCAACAATTTTATCTTTATCCGTCTTTTTCTCAATTAGGAAACTTGACCTCATTTAAAAGGGATTGCGACTCTTTTTCCAAGGGACAACGCCATTTTCCAAACTTCTTATTAGGAAACTTGACCTCATTTAAAAGGGATTGCGACCAGGATAAAGATTAAATGAATCAGCTACACCAGCCAAAATTAGGAAACTTGACCTCATTTAAAAGGGATTGCGACCTATGCCTCTGCAACAAAGACCTCGGCATCGATAGGGTAGGAAACTTGACCTCATTTAAAAGGGATTGCGACTTGACTGCCCTTGTGGATGCCCAGTAGTAGCTATTTGTAGGAAACTTGACCTCATTTAAAAGGGATTGCCACAAAGAGTCAGCTGATGGACGAGTTTTGTCCCACTCATCCAGAAGTAGTAAGCTTGACCTTATTTAAAAGGAATGATTTAATCCGTCGAGGTGGTTTAGGGCTGT
>JAOACK010000110.1:0-565 GCA_026417875.1 Thermodesulfovibrionales bacterium
CCGTTAAGGTATTGGTAGTGTAGCCATCTTTTGAATATATTAAGACATACTTTGATCGGGGATTTACAATTTTTAAAAGCTCCTTTACCTGAACCCCTTCCCAATGAATTTCCCTAACACTCCAATGGGTTACACAATGAAAATCTGTAATCAGTTCCACCTGTGGAAAGGTTAGTAGTAGTTCCTGATAGGTTATCTTAAGAGGCTTTTCTACTTCACCATAAAATTCGAGGGCATAGTCATTGGAAGAAAAATTGGTATCTTCTGTTATGTCATAGGGAATTGGATTTTCAATCCATCTTTGGCCGGGAGGGAGCCTGTCTTCTCTAAGATTAATAGGACTTATGATAATTTTTTTACTTTCCATGGACTAATCTCATCAATTCTCTCAAGAAATAGGGAAGATCTGAAGGCATTCTCGAAGTTACTAAGTTTCCATCAACAACTACTTCTTTGTCTTCATAATGAGCGCCTGAATCTATCATCTCTTTTCCTACGGACTTGTAGCATGTTGCATGTCTTCCCTTTAAAAGTCCAGCAGAGATAAGAGCTGTCTCTTATACAC
>JAOACK010000110.1:575-1017 GCA_026417875.1 Thermodesulfovibrionales bacterium
TTTGAGATTTTCTAATAGTTTCTGGTGCTTTTCCGCCAGGCAAGACAAGTAGACCATAGTTTTCTGGATTTACCTCATCTATGTCAAGATTTGCTTCTACCTCATAATTTCTAATGCCTTTAATTTTGCCCTTTTTGATTGAAGCTATATCGACCTCAATGTTTTCTTCTTTTAGTCTATATAATGGCACCAGCAATTCTAAATCTTCAAATCCATCAGCTGAAATTATCAGTGCTTTCATAAAACCTCCTGATAAAAATCCACATACGAAGTAAAAAACTTCGTATGTGGAAATGAAAAAACTATTTCTTAAGTGATTTAATATAAGCTACGATTGCCTTCATATCGGTACCTTTGGGATCTAATGCTTTACCTCCCATCGCCTTTTCGATGCAGATATTGACCGCTTCTTCAAGGGATTTTGCTTTGCTACCCATTATCG
>JAOACK010000111.1 GCA_026417875.1 Thermodesulfovibrionales bacterium
GTTGGATCAAGGTAAGGAATTAGCTTTAACATTAAAAGATGTAGTCCTTTAAAATTGCAACGAGGATGGACACATAATCCTTTCAATTCCCATTATAAGGGATTTTCTTCATGAACTGGGATATAAAGAAGCCTAAAAAACCGTTATGGAATTTCTTTCAATTCCCATTATAAGGGATTTTCTTCATGAACTCTTTCTACCACCGCCATACGAAGCGCCTTGAGACCTTTCAATTCCCATTATAAGGGATTTTCTTCATGAACATACCCAGAAAGGAGGAGGCTATCCAGAGATGAAAGCTTTCAATTCCCATTATAAGGGATTTTCTTCATGAACCAATTCTATGTCCCCTCTGGGTCATCTGGACAATTCTTTCAATTCCCATTATAAGGGATTTTCTTCATGAACAACGCCTCGGCTTCGTTCCCCTCACCACAGAGCACTTTCAATTCCCATTATAAGGGATTTTCTTCATGAACTCCTTCAGGGGGGAAGACCGCGCCACGACGCTCTTCACTTTCAATTCCCATTATAAGGGATTTTCTTCATGAACTTACAAAAACCCTTGTTTATGGAGGCGTAGTGGAACTTTCAATTCCCATTATAAGGGATTTTCTTCATGAACTGAAGTATTTAGCGGTTTTAGTGGAGTGTCTCGTATCTTTCAATTCCCATTATAAGGGATTTTCTTCATGAACAAGGAGTTGAATGATAAACTTCAAAAGGAGGTAAGCTTTCAATTCCCATTATAAGGGATTTTCTTCATGAACCGGTCCACCCTCCGTAGTTTGCCAAGTCCCTCCCGTCTTTCAATTCCCATTATAAGGGATTTTCTTCATGAACTCGGGTGAGAGCAGAACTTGAAGTTTTTCTGGGGTTCTTTCAATTCCCATTATAAGGGATTTTCTTCATGAACTAAAATAGGCTATATAGCCCCGGAAACATATAAAACTTTCAATTCCCATTATAAGGGATTTTCTTCATGAACCACCTCGACCTCCTTCGGCCAAATGAAC
>JAOACK010000112.1 GCA_026417875.1 Thermodesulfovibrionales bacterium
GTATTATCTGAACCATGTGGGATATAAAGTACTTATCATATAAATTAATATCATATAGGAAAGCGTATTATCTGAACCATGTGGGATATAAAGCTCTGAAAAAGCGGACTTCTATTTGCTTCCCTTTAGGTATTATCTGAACCATGTGGGATATAAAGATTGCAGTTCCTGAAGAAAATGGTGGAGCTGAATATGTATTATCTGAACCATGTGGGATATAAAGTAAGCCCAAACTGGCATCCTCCCGCCAACGATTGCAGTATTATCTGAACCATGTGGGATATAAAGTTCTATTTCGCTGTCTGGAATTATATCTCCGAGCTGTATTATCTGAACCATGTGGGATATAAAGAAATGTTTATTTCTATTATCCGCTCTGTAGAAGCGGGTATTATCTGAACCATGTGGGATATAAAGACAAGTTTCCTTACCGTGCAGTATTATAACCATTTTGTATTATCTGAACCATGTGGGATATAAAGCTTTTTTAACAAAAGCCGACAACGTAAAAACTACCTGTATTATCTGAACCATGTGGGATATAAAGAGCTTATGGTCAGTGCAATGGCTCTCCACTACTACAGTATTATCTGAACCATGTGGGATATAAAGTTTTTCTATTTTGTTTTTTTGTCTATCTATCTGCTTGTATTATCTGAACCATGTGGGATATAAAGTAAAGACGTTAGGGCTTGTAAGATTTTGCCAGTTGCGTATTATCTGAACCATGTGGGATATAAAGGAATTTATAATTATTTTCCTTGCAAAATTTGACCCAGTATTATCTGAACCATGTGGGATATAAAGGTGATGACAGCTTGTTTTGCACTTGTGAAGTTTGTAAGTATTATCTGAACCATGTGGGATATAAAGTCCTCAAATATACCAACTTTTTTCAGATATTTATTAAGTATTATCTGAACCATGTGGGATATAAAGCTGTTATACGTTCTCATATAG
>JAOACK010000113.1 GCA_026417875.1 Thermodesulfovibrionales bacterium
CAATAGGTGCGGCCCTCTATGCAGAAGAAATGTCCTCATCCTTTGCCCTTTCTTAAATACTCATTAATAGTGTCTTCAGCAATCTTAGATGCGACCTCTTCTAAAAACCTTTTTACTTTTTCTTCATCTATTAATGGCTCATCCTTATCATTTAAGTAATTTTTACTTAATACACAATGGAGTTGTTCTTTACCTTCATCCCAGTGACTTCCTATTATTTTTTCTATCTCTTTTCCTGATCTTATGAAGCGCAATGGAAGAAAGAGTTCTATGCCAAATCTTTTCATAAAAGATACATAGGCATCAAGGGCAACACCTATCTGATTAACCTTTAATCTTCCATCATGGGACTCCCTTTCTCCTCCTACAACAATCTTTATATCTAATATTTTTGTCAGAGGTATCCTTATTGCATGAAGGTAAAGATGGCATCCTACACAATGGGAATAAAAACCATATCTTTTAGAAAATTCTACAGAATATCTTCCACAAAGCCTCCACCAGAATCTTGGCGCCCCTAACAGGACTGGTTCAAAAACCTTTATACCCCTACTTTTTAATCTATCTTTCAAAAAATTTATCTTCTCAAAGGGTACATCCCAATCACCATACTCAGTTCCTGTATAGGCTATCGTAGGGATTATTGCCTCTATCTTCCTGATCTCGCAAGCCCGAATAACGGCTGCAATACTGTCCCTGCCTGCTATTTCAGCTATGACTTTATCCCTTATACCTAATATCTCATTAATAGCTGATTCTGGAAGCATCCATCTTGGAAAATCGGTGATTATTTCTGGCTTGTTTGTCAGTATCTTTAAAAGCTCTTTATTCATATCTTAAGGGTCTATAATTTCCAGGATAATAGGGCTGATTTATTGGTGTATCCCTGTCTCTTATACACATCT
>JAOACK010000114.1 GCA_026417875.1 Thermodesulfovibrionales bacterium
TTTTCTTTAACAAGAAAATCTCTTGCTATAACCTCCTCTTGAGTATAGGGACTAAGACTGTATATGCCAGGCAGATCAATTAGATCAATTAATATATCGTCCATCCTTAGAGAAGCTGTCTTCTTTTCAACAGTAACCCCAGGCCAGTTACCCACTTGAAGAGAAGTTCCTGCTATGGCATTTATAAGTGTAGATTTTCCAGAATTTGGATTTCCAGCCACTGCTACCTTTATTGTTTTCATCCTATTACCTCCACCTCTATCTCCTCTGCCTCAGATTTTCTTAATGAGAGATGATAGTTTTTCACAATAATGTCAATTGGATCTCCTAAAGGTGCAACTTTTTCCACTTTTATAGTCTCTCCTGCAATAACTCCCATATCCATAAGTCTTCTTTTTATCATTCCCTTTGAGTTTATTGATATAATCTTTGCCTTCTGTCCTATCTTGAGTTCACTCAGTTTCACTCTATCCTCCTTACCATTATTTTCATTGCCATGCCTCTACCTATGGCAACTTTTGAATCATTTACTTTTAGAAGTATCGGACCATTACCCCTATTGCTAACTACTTCAACAACCCTCCCAGTAAAAAGTCCCATATCTCTTAGATGACAAAGAAGTGACTTTCCTTTTTTAATAAAATCAATAATTTCTGCTTTATCACCATCACATAACAAGGCCAGTGGTATCATTTCCCCCTCCCGTTTTATATAAAAATTGATAGATAATGTCTGTAACATCCATTGTAGCCTCTATTAAAGCAGGATCAAATTGTATTGTTGCATTATTCTTTAACTCTCTAATTGCCTCCTCAAAGCTCAATGCCTTTCTGTATGCCCTATCTCTTGTCATGGCTGATAATGCATCTGCTATTGCAATTATTCTTGCTCCGATAGGAATTTCTTCTTCTTTAATACCTGAAGGATAACCTTTTCCATCAAATCTTTCGTG
>JAOACK010000115.1 GCA_026417875.1 Thermodesulfovibrionales bacterium
GAACCATGTGGGATATAAAGGTCAGTAACGAAGTTGTACAGTTGAGTAGTGAAAACGTTTTATCTGAACCATGTGGGATATAAAGGAGAATAATATTCGTCTCAATCTTTCCGGTACAGTCCCTAGTTTTATCTGAACCATGTGGGATATAAAGGAATAATTTTGTAGCTTGATACGGGGGAGGAAAGGGAAGTTTTATCTGAACCATGTGGGATATAAAGTTCTTTTAGTTTCATTGGGTTAGTCCTCCTATCTTGTTTTATCTGAACCATGTGGGATATAAAGTTGTGGTGGCGAAGAGCCACGCTTTTTAGATAGAAGTTTTATCTGAACCATGTGGGATATAAAGCAACCCTTCAAATGTGTACCTGTCCTTTAACAACTGGGTTTTATCTGAACCATGTGGGATATAAAGAACTCTGGTCTGTGGATGTCGCTACCTTTAGGAGTTGTTTTATCTGAACCATGTGGGATATAAAGCCCCGATATTGGGGAAGAAGTAGTTTGTGCTTTTTTAGGTTTTATCTGAACCATGTGGGATATAAAGCTTGAGTAAATTATCATCTGATGTTCTGGAGTTACACAGTTTTATCTGAACCATGTGGGATATAAAGACCATCTCCCACCCTATCTGCTCTCTTTGCCTGCTCGTTTTATCTGAACCATGTGGGATATAAAGGAAACAAAACGGACAACTAAGATTACACCTCGATGTAGTTTTATCTGAACCATGTGGGATATAAAGGAATTGAAAGCAAGTCTTCTGGAGGTACATCATTTAGGTTTTATCTGAACCATGTGGGATATAAAGCTGTAGCCGTAGTTACAGTTTGGTAAGTCCCATCAAAAAGTTTTATCTGAACCATGTGGGATATAAAGGAATTGAGGGTTGTGCAGGAGCGGTTGAGGTATGTGAGTTTTATCTGAACCATGTGGGATATAAA
>JAOACK010000116.1:0-240 GCA_026417875.1 Thermodesulfovibrionales bacterium
GTCTCCTCATCATCCATACCCATGCGACCAAATATCATCCTTATTTGCTGTGCGAGGGCAACAGGGTCTGGATTGCCATCGACTCCCTCAGGATTCACGTATATAAGACCCATTTCTGTCGCAGCAAGAGGTCTTTCCAGCTCTCCATCATGAAACCTTTTCTTACCAGATAGCATTTCAAGCTCAGGACCCCAGTAGGTACTTTCGTCGGGTTCCCATATGTCTTCTCTTCCACCCCCA
>JAOACK010000116.1:250-896 GCA_026417875.1 Thermodesulfovibrionales bacterium
GTTTTACACCCATGGATTCAAAAGCCACATTACCTGCCAGGACTATCAAGTCTGCCCATGATAGCTTTCTTCCGCATTTTTTCTTTATGGGCCAAAGGAGTCTTATAGCCTTATCAAGGTTTATGTTATCGGGCCAGTTGATTCTTGGAGGGAAGCGAATCTCTCCTGTTCTTGCACCACCACGACCGTCAAATACCCTATAACTGCCAGCGCTGTGCCATGCAAGGCGTATCATAAGAGGGCCATAGTGTCCAAAGTCTGCAGGCCACCAGTCCTGTGGTGTGGTTAGAACTTTCTCGATATCCTTCTTTACTTCCGCAAGATTCAGACTTTCAAACTCCTCGGCGTAATCGTAATCTTCGCCGTATGGATTTGCATGGGAGCAGTTTTGCCTCAAAATCCTTAAGTTTAACCTCTCTGGCCACCAATCAGAAATCCAACGCTTTTTCTCCATATCCATGACACACCTCCTTGGATTTAATTATAAGTAATATTATATGCAAATAATTCTTATTGTCAACAAATACGTACCTGCTCGAAAAGCTCTGGTTTCTCAGGCGATACATACTATTTGTGTAAAAATCATGTTAGGTGACAAGGTCATTATCCGAAAATACGAAACTAGTCAATTTAGTATTAGTAAAGG
>JAOACK010000117.1 GCA_026417875.1 Thermodesulfovibrionales bacterium
GTGTATAAGAGACAGGGATATAAAGGCAACGTTAGAATCTATAAACACTGTTAATAGTTCTGGTTTCATCTGAACCATGTGGGATATAAAGGAACTTATTTTAAAAAGTATAGATAAAGGTGTAAAAGTTTCATCTGAACCATGTGGGATATAAAGGATGAACTCTGAGAAAAAGAAGTGGTGGAAATGAGAAGTTTCATCTGAACCATGTGGGATATAAAGGTATTTCTGTGCTTGTTATTGCGTTATATGCCATTTGTTTCATCTGAACCATGTGGGATATAAAGACGTTTATAATCTTGCTTAAAGAAATAAGATATTTTCGTTTCATCTGAACCATGTGGGATATAAAGTTTAGTGAATCACAACATAACAGACATAAGAAAAAAGTTTCATCTGAACCATGTGGGATATAAAGGCAATTGTAAGAACAGCTATAATATATGGTTTTTTTAGTTTCATCTGAACCATGTGGGATATAAAGAAATTTAAAGATTTATATGTATTAGAAGAAGAAGTAAGTTTCATCTGAACCATGTGGGATATAAAGGTTTGATAGCAAAACAGGCCCGTTTAATTTATCAACAGTTTCATCTGAACCATGTGGGATATAAAGTACATAGACAGGTGCCAGGATATTATCAGAAAAACCCAGTTTCATCTGAACCATGTGGGATATAAAGCTAATATACTTAATTTCATCTAATGTCAATTCATAAGGTTTCATCTGAACCATGTGGGATATAAAGCTATTTGAATTTTAAAAACTATAGTTTCATCTTGTGGTTTCATCTGAACCATGTGGGATATAAAGTGACTTTAACATTTTCAATTGACGTGGATTATAAGGTT
>JAOACK010000118.1 GCA_026417875.1 Thermodesulfovibrionales bacterium
CTTAACCCCATAGGAATTAATGGAGCAATTCTACAGATGATCAATCACGGCATTGTCACCGGGGCACTCTTTATGTGTGTTGGGGTAATCTATGATAGAACCCATAGCAGAGCTATAAATTACTACGGTGGTTTAGCTACCACCTTTCCCCTTTATGCTGCCCTTTTTATGATCTTCACCTTAGCAAGTATTGGGCTTCCTGGAACCAACGGCTTTGTTGGAGAATTCTTGATTCTACAGGGTGCTTTCATGAAGGATAAAGCCATGGTTATCTTTGCAGCTACAGGGGTCATCATTGGTGCAGCCTATATGCTCTGGCTCTATCAGAGGGTCTTTTTTGAAAAACCAGTTAGTGGTGTTTTTAACCTTCCTCCTTTGAGATGGAATGAGCTTCTTTCCTTAATACCTATGGTCCTGTTGATATTTCTTATCGGTCTTTATCCCAACCCGTTCCTAGATTTTATGAAAACTTCCGTATCAAAAATACTTGCTAATATTCCCTAAGGAGGGATATCTGTGGTCACCCTCAGTCTAAACTTTGGATCTCTAGCCTTAGAGCTTTTTTTTCTGCTTAGTGGGATTTTTATCTTTATGATTGATCGCTTTATAAAGAGCAAGAGCTATGCCTTTTGGCTCTCGTTTTGGGTCATCTTAGGTTCTATGGTTTTTATCCTATTCATTCCCTTTGGAGACTTCACCAGGGCCTTTAGAATAGATTTTTTCTCCTCTTCTATTAAGTTTCTACTATTAATTGGCTTTTTCTTTGTTCTTCTTTTATCCGATACCCATTTAAATAACTTTCCAGGTCTTAACTTTGGTGAGT
>JAOACK010000119.1 GCA_026417875.1 Thermodesulfovibrionales bacterium
GTGAAAATTTACAGTCTTGATTTTTGCAGGCATGAAAAGGTGGGGCTGATATGAATCTTTTGAAATCAATGACTTATATTATGGCATGGGATATGCTTTGAATTAGTTAAGACTTAAAGAAAGGAGGTAAGGAAAGATGAGGGAGGGAGCAAAGAAAGGGACTTATATAGGAATAGGTGCAGGTTTAGTACTTTTTGCAATTCTTGGGTTAATGCCTGGTTCATTTCTTGGAGGAGTGATAGGACTTAACATAGCGGGAGCATTATTTGGGACACCAGTAAGCTCTCACATAATACCTAGGTTGATAGTTGGGGTATGGATGCTTATTGGGGTTGTGGTAACAGGTGTGGTATTTGTAACTGTCTGTAGTATAGCTGGCTGGCTTATGGGAACAGTAGTGGACCATGTGAGGAGACCTGCTGTTAAGAAGGAAGTTGAGGTTATTAAGAATGAGGACATAGTCCTCAGATAAAGGAATAAGGAGGTATGAAAGATGGCAAAGAGAGAATCCATAAGTATGGCAACAAAGCTTGGAGCAGTGCTTGGTGCTATAGGGTTTTTTATCTTCGGGCTTGTGCCAGCGTTTTATTTTGGAAGCTATGGAGCCCTGGTGCTTTGGAACCATTTATTTGGCACAGCTGAGCCGACATTGATAGTGAGGCTCTGGATAGCAGTTGGAATACTTATAGGGCTTGCATCAGCACTTTCAGCAGGTATAGTTATAGGAGCCATACTGGGAACGAGCCTCGGGTATGTAATTGAGGCAGTCTCCATGGCACTGAGGCCAAAGCCTGTAG
>JAOACK010000120.1 GCA_026417875.1 Thermodesulfovibrionales bacterium
GACCACAAAAAAATTTCAATTCCCATTATAAGGGATTTTCTTCATGAACATTGTCGACATAGTTTGGCATGGAGAGAGGTGAGTATTTCAATTCCCATTATAAGGGATTTTCTTCATGAACGGTATATATACCTATTATATACCTATATGTATATAGATTTCAATTCCCATTATAAGGGATTTTCTTCATGAACATTGCCATCGTATGAAGAAGTCCGAAGGCGCATACATTTCAATTCCCATTATAAGGGATTTTCTTCATGAACCTCGCCAAAAGAGTTCATAGAAATCGTGAAATTCCTATTTCAATTCCCATTATAAGGGATTTTCTTCATGAACCTGGCCGATTCAATGTAACCATTATCAAGTATAATTTATTTCAATTCCCATATAAGGGATTTTCTTCATGAACTTACAGCATAAAGCACCACTGCTATTCCTAACAAAATTTCAATTCCCATTATAAGGGATTTTCTTCATGAACTTTTTCCGTAATTGAATTTAAAATAACTAAACTTCTATTTCAATTCCCATTATAAGGGATTTTCTTCATGAACGGACGGGGACAGGGCAGTTGCAGTACGGTGCAACCAATTTCAATTCCCATTATAAGGGATTTTCTTCATGAACGTAGAATGTCAACATGGCTTCGAAACAGGCTTAACATTTCAATTCCCATTATAAGGGATTTTCTTCATGAACTCATAAGCACCATTATTATTATAGCCATGACTACATCTTTCAATTCCCATTATAAGGGATTTTCTTCATGAACTTAAATTCTAATAGCAATATTT
>JAOACK010000121.1 GCA_026417875.1 Thermodesulfovibrionales bacterium
GAATAAAAGAAACTATCAGGCAGCAAAGACAAATAATTTGACTGCTGACTGGATTGTAAACAATCTAACTGCTGATGAAATTCTCAGATATTCCCTTCAGAGATTAAGAGACCGTTCAAGAGATTTAGAACGTAACAATGACTACATGAAGAACTTTCTTAGAAAACTTGAAAACAATGTTATAGGTCCTAAAGGAATAGTTTTACAAAGCAAGGCTAAGTTTAAAATTACTGGCGAGTTAGACATAAAAACAAACATGCAGATAGAAAAGTCATGGCAGGAATGGGGAAAGCATTATGCATCAGTATGTGGGCAGCTTTCCCTCAGAGACATCAACAAATTAATTCTTAGATCAGTCGCAAGAGACGGTGAAGTCTTAATCAGGAAAATCAAAGGCTATGATAACCCATTCGGGTTTGCCCTTCAAATTTTAGAAGCAGATATGCTTGATGAAAAACTTAATGAAGAACTCCCAGATGGCAACAGAATCGTTATGGGAGTTGAAAAAAATAAATTCGGAAAACCTATTGCATACTGGCTACTTGAAAGACATCCTGGTGATAAATATTATGCCAGCAATAAACATATAAGAATCCCAGCAAATGAAATAATCCATCTGTTTATCAAAGAAAGACCTACTCAGACAAGAGGTATTCCATGGGCAGCCTCTGCAATTATGAAGCTCAGAATGCTTGGCGCATATGAAGAGGCAGAGGTTGTAGCTGCAAGGGTATCAGCAGCTAAAATGGGCTTCTTTAAAGAATCCGTAGAGGGCATTCCTTATACAAC
>JAOACK010000122.1 GCA_026417875.1 Thermodesulfovibrionales bacterium
ATGTAATCTTTCAATTCCCATTATAAGGGATTTTCTTCATGAACCGCGCGCGACAGCTCGCCCTTCGTGGTTCCGCTGACTTTCAATTCCCATTATAAGGGATTTTCTTCATGAACTCATCGAACTCCTCGAGCAAGACGTCGTCCCGCCGTACTTTCAATTCCCATTATAAGGGATTTTCTTCATGAACAAATAAACCCTGTCCCCTCCTGAAAACTTAGTCCCCCTTTCAATTCCCATTATAAGGGATTTTCTTCATGAACAGCCACATGGACGCCAGGGATTCCCTGGCGTTGCCCCTTTCAATTCCCATTATAAGGGATTTTCTTCATGAACAATGCCTTTCTTGCGTCGCCATCGACATAGTCTAAGCTTTCAATTCCCATTATAAGGGATTTTCTTCATGAACCCTGTCGATCAACCTTATGGACTGAGGGGCTTTTCTCTTTCAATTCCCATTATAAGGGATTTTCTTCATGAACTTTCCTAGAACATCTTCAACCTTATTTGCCAACTTAACTTTCAATTCCCATTATAAGGGATTTTCTTCATGAACTGAAATTCAAAGCTATCGAATCCCTCGGGGTTGAACTCTTTCAATTCCCATTATAAGGGATTTTCTTCATGAACCCATTTATAGACGGAAGACCTAATTTTGCTATTTTCCTTTCAATTCCCATTATAAGGGATTTTCTTCATGAACCCTTTGTTTTCACTATCACCATGAACTTGCCCAATATCTTTCAATTCCCATTATAAGGGATTTTCTTCATGAACTGGCTA
>JAOACK010000123.1 GCA_026417875.1 Thermodesulfovibrionales bacterium
CCTAAACACCATTCAAATACATTCTTTATATCCCACATGGTTCAGATGAAACTTGATCTCAGTACCACTACTATTTGCTACTTTTACAGCTTTATATCCCACATGGTTCAGATGAAACGGGGCAGTAGCATAGTTAGGTAAATATATTCTACAATACTTTATATCCCACATGGTTCAGATGAAACTTATGAAATAGTAGAAAGTGGGAATACAAAAACTTACTTTATATCCCACATGGTTCAGATGAAACTCATTATATAAAAATCTTGAAATAAAAAATAAATAACTTTATATCCCACATGGTTCAGATGAAACTTCTATAAGACCTGATTTTGAGATAGTTATTCGTCCTGCTTTATATCCCACATGGTTCAGATGAAACCTCAAACAAAACAATCTTTTTCTCTTTCCTGCTCTCCTTTATATCCCACATGGTTCAGATGAAACTTGCAACATTAAGATCGGAATGGCGGAAAACAGATCGCTTTATATCCCACATGGTTCAGATGAAACTCTTTAATAAAAGGGCATTATATGGCAGGTTATTTTCTTTATATCCCACATGGTTCAGATGAAACTAATATAATCCGTGCATATTATAAAAATAATAACACTCTTTATATCCCACATGGTTCAGATGAAACTGAGTTGTTAACATACGAAAAGTATGTAGAAATTACTTTATATCCCACATGGTTCAGATGAAACTGCATACGGTTTGCGTATAAGCGAAGCAACCCAGTCTTTATATCCCACATGGTTCAGATGAAACCTGATACAG
>JAOACK010000124.1 GCA_026417875.1 Thermodesulfovibrionales bacterium
ACTCAAGGAATTTAACTTGACGCAGGAAGAACTATCTCAAAGAGTTGGTAAAGATAGAGCTACCATAGCAAATTATTTGAGAATTCTTAAGCTTCCCGAGGATATTCAAAACTATCTTAAAGAAGGTTCTCTAACAGTAGGGCATGCAAAGGCAATACTTTCAGTTGATGACCCACAAAAACAAAGAGAGTTATCTAATATAATAATCAAAAAATCCCTTTCCGTAAGACAGACTGAAGAATTGGTAAAAAAAATAGCAAAACCTCAACGTAAAACAAAAAAGGAGGAAATACCTGAGATAACCGAACTTGAGGACAGAATTACAAGTGAACTTGGCGTGAAAGTAAAAATATCACATAAAGGTAAGAGAGGTAAGCTTGAAATATTTTATAACTCCCTTGATGAACTTGACGGAATCCTTGAGCGAATCCTGAGACATAAATAGAAAATTTAAATAAGCTTATAAGCTTCCAATGCAAATTTACAAGCTTTCTGCAAAACAAAATTAATTCTCTGTAGTTTGCGATTACTTTATCATATCTTTTATCTTTTCCCTTCAGCCTAAAGCCTTAAGTCTATTACAGTGGCAATCCCTTTTAAATGAGGTCTTGTTTCCTACAGAGTTAGACTTGTTAAGAAACTTGTTTCCTAATAGAGTCGCAATCCCTTTTAAATGAGGTCTTGTTTCCTACGTGTTTATCTGACAAGTATGTTAACTTGCCAATGGNGTCGCAATCCCTTTTAAATG
>JAOACK010000125.1 GCA_026417875.1 Thermodesulfovibrionales bacterium
CATATAGACTATTACAAGTAAAAGTGAGACTGCTTAACACAAGGGAAGCTTGCAACATTCTTAAGATATCAAAGAGAACCCTTTACAAGTACATAAAGACAGGCAAGCTTCCTTGTGTAAGGCTTTCAAGTAAGGCAATAAGAATCAGGGAGACAGACATAATGGAGTTAATCTCAGAGAGAACCATAATTTATGAGCCTACAGAAAGGACTGAGGCAGTGGCAAAAAAAGTTCTTGAAAAAATCCTTTCAAGGGGTTAAATTATGAAAAAGCTCTTTGACAAGCTCGGTAAACCTTGCATTGCCACAATGAGGAGGTAACCATGGGATTGTTTAAGCGTGGCAATGTATGGTGGGCTTCTGTTACCCATAATGGTAAGCAGTATCGTTTTAGTTGCAACACTCAGGATAAGACAGAAGCTCAATCCATTTATGCAAAAGTGTTACTTGAACTTAGACAAGGCAATTTAAGAATCCAGAGAAAAGAGCCAAAAGAGCCAGAGGCTAAAAAACCTTCTTATGCTGAATACTATCAGGAGCAATACTTAAAATGGTGTAAAGGAAGACATCTATATTACAAGATAAAAAGATATATTCCATCTATTCTTCCTGAGTGGTTTAAAAAACTTAAAATCTATCAAATTAGTAACAAAGAAGTTGAACTGCTTCAGACTCACTTCATGGAGAAAGGCTATTCAGTGGCTACCTGTAACAGATCCCTAAGCATAGTTAAGCCATCATTTACA
>JAOACK010000126.1 GCA_026417875.1 Thermodesulfovibrionales bacterium
TTTCATCTGAACCATGTGGGATATAAAGCTTTATAATTTCCTTAAAATTAATTTCGTACTTAAAGTTTCATCTGAACCATGTGGGATATAAAGATAGATTTAATAATAAAATATATTGATAAGCCTAATGTTTCATCTGAACCATGTGGGATATAAAGTTAACGCTATCGCTACCACAAACCATAATAAATCTGCGTTTCATCTGAACCATGTGGGATATAAAGGATTGATATTGATATCTATCCATCATAAACACCTCAGTTTCATCTGAACCATGTGGGATATAAAGTTTTCAATTGCTTTCGCAATAAATTCTGGAGTAAAGTTTCATCTGAACCATGTGGGATATAAAGATCATCAAACCCTGACATACGCATAGTACGTGCATCTGTTTCATCTGAACCATGTGGGATATAAAGATTATATTTGATATTTGTGTGTTTAGCAATACAATAGTTTCATCTGAACCATGTGGGATATAAAGTTAGTATTATCAGCTAACCCAAAGGTTGCGTACCCAGTTTCATCTGAACCATGTGGGATATAAAGAACGTTATTTGACCGCATTGGCATTTTATCAATATAGTTTCATCTGAACCATGTGGGATATAAAGTCTTCTTGTACAGACGTACTATAATTATATTGTATGTTTCATCTGAACCATGTGGGATATAAAGTCAACAACTTTTAATACAAGTGATAAGTATACATTTGGTTTCATCTGAACCATGTGGGATA
>JAOACK010000127.1 GCA_026417875.1 Thermodesulfovibrionales bacterium
GTTGGGCGTCATCGTTCATGAAGAAAATCCCTTATAATGGGAATTGAAAGGCATTCCTCGTTCTTTGGTCTCAACGCCACAACGAAGTTCATGAAGAAAATCCCTTATAATGGGAATTGAAAGGGGACCGGTTGAACCTCACAGCCATGTCCCTCGTGGTGTTCATGAAGAAAATCCCTTATAATGGGAATTGAAAGTCTACAACGTGGTGAGATCGCTATATCCCGAGAAGCGTTCATGAAGAAAATCCCTTATAATGGGAATTGAAAGTGCTGGTGGACTGGGCTGGTTGGGCGGACCCGAGGTTCATGAAGAAAATCCCTTATAATGGGAATTGAAAGATACAAAATATGTTTGATAATGGTGCAAGATGGGCGTTCATGAAGAAAATCCCTTATAATGGGAATTGAAAGATTTCAAACAGTACCAATACTTTTCCGCTTTTTGATGTTCATGAAGAAAATCCCTTATAATGGGAATTGAAAGCACAACCACTGAACCTCTTTCGGCAAATAGACTTTCGTTCATGAAGAAAATCCCTTATAATGGGAATTGAAAGGTTATAGGTTTTTCGGAAAGGTTCAACGATCTCCCTGTTCATGAAGAAAATCCCTTATAATGGGAATTGAAAGTCAGGTCCACGAACGTGTAGTCGAACCACTTCTCGGTTCATGAAGAAAATCCCTTATAATGGGAATTGAAAGGCTTTGGTTTCCTCTACCGCTTCCGATGCT
>JAOACK010000128.1 GCA_026417875.1 Thermodesulfovibrionales bacterium
CATCTGAACCATGTGGGATATAAAGATGCAGTATAGATTTTCCAATTTTTTTATTACAAACGTTTCATCTGAACCATGTGGGATATAAAGTTATTTTCTACTACTTCCATTGCTGTTTCTTCTACGTTTCATCTGAACCATGTGGGATATAAAGTTACACAAATCGAAAGATATTTATTTAAATCAAATTCAGTTTCATCTGAACCATGTGGGATATAAAGATACCAGGGCCTAACGTAGTCGCCGCAAATTTAAGTAATGTTTCATCTGAACCATGTGGGATATAAAGATCAATCCTGTCAAGCCATCTTTCACACCAAATATCGTTTCATCTGAACCATGTGGGATATAAAGACTGAAGATATGGTTTTCAATCAAGAAATTGCTGAACAGTTTCATCTGAACCATGTGGGATATAAAGATAAATACAACTCCAATCTCCGATTTCTTTTATATTGTTTCATCTGAACCATGTGGGATATAAAGTAAAAAAGAAGCAAAAAAATACAGAGAAATAGTGATGAGTTTCATCTGAACCATGTGGGATATAAAGATACAAAAAGATTTATTTTTCATATATTCAAGAATTTCGTTTCATCTGAACCATGTGGGATATAAAGCTTAAAGATGGTGGCAGTAGTTCAAAAGTATGTTTATGCTATGCTGCCTTTAGTGGACACGAACATTGTTATCTAATATACTAACT
>JAOACK010000129.1 GCA_026417875.1 Thermodesulfovibrionales bacterium
AGATACACTTATTGAACAAGCAGAGCAGGGCGTGGATTACTTTACTATTCATGCCGGCGTATTGCTTCGTTATATTCCACTGACTGCCAAACGAATGACAGGTATAGTATCACGCGGCGGAAGTATTATGGCCAAGTGGTGTTTGGCACATCATAAAGAAAATTTCTTATACACTCACTTTGAAGAGATTTGCGAGATTATGAAAGCGTACAATGTAGCATTTTCATTAGGAGACGGCTTGCGACCCGGACACATACCGATGCAACTGATAAAAGAAAACATGGATAAAGAATTACAATATTGCTTTGAAGCCCCTTTTTATACCCTCGGACCTTTAGTAACAGATATTGCACCGGGCTATGACCATATTACCTCTGCCATTGGTGCTGCTATGATAGGGTGGTTCGGAACATCCATGCTGTGCTACGTTACACCTAAAGAGCACTTAGGGCTACCCAACAAAAAAGATGTAAAAGACGGTGTGATTGCATACAAAATAGCAGCCCATGCTGCCGACTTGGCAAAAGGACACCCCGGCGCACAATACAGAGATAATGCTTTAAGCAAAGCACGTTTTGAATTTAGATGGGAAGACCAATTCAATTTGTCTTTAGACCCCGAAACTGCCAGAGCATACCACGATGAAACCCTTCCTGCCGAAGGTGCTAAAGTGGCTCACTTTTGTTCTATGTGTGGT
>JAOACK010000130.1 GCA_026417875.1 Thermodesulfovibrionales bacterium
CCGTTATATCCCACATGGTTCAGATGAAACTTAATAAGAGACACTAAAGAACCTTCAAAACTATCTCTTTATATCCCACATGGTTCAGATAATACCATCACCCCAGAAATCAAAGATGTTGAGGAAACAGAACTTTATATCCCACATGGTTCAGATAATACAAGTAGAAAAATGGGAAAAGTAGAAAAATAGAAAAACTTTATATCCCACATGGTTCAGATAATACTGAGCGTATCCTAACCCTAATGCAAGTTTTGACAGCTTTATATCCCACATGGTTCAGATAATACATTGCGCAGTCCACCTGCCCTCACAATCAGGATTTAACTTTATATCCCACATGGTTCAGATAATACCTTGTGGGGAATACCACTCATTCAATATAGATGTATTCTTTATATCCCACATGGTTCAGATAATACCATTGCTATTCTTAATATTTTCAGAAACAAAACAAAACTTTATATCCCACATGGTTCAGATAATACTTCTAATTTAGAATGAACACGTATTCATTTTAGATGCCTTTATATCCCACATGGTTCAGATAATACGTCCTGTATAAATTTATTAACCTCTTTTCCTTTCTTCTTTATATCCCACATGGTTCAGATAATACCCTAAGTGTCTATTTCTATTATCCGCTCTGTAAAAGCTTTATATCCCACATGGTTCAGATAATACCTGTGAGGAATA
>JAOACK010000131.1:0-259 GCA_026417875.1 Thermodesulfovibrionales bacterium
GTTTTATCTGAACCATGTGGGATATAAAGCTCGTAATTGTGAACCAGTTACGGAAGAAGATTGGTCAGGTGTTTGGTGACGTAGAGTAGTTTTATCTGAACCATGTGGGATATAAAGCAATTCAGTCCCACTTCTACATCAACACCAAACTCGTTTTATCTGAACCATGTGGGATATAAAGTAACTTTTCTACATCTCGCCTTGTCACCATACGTTTCCCGGTTTTATCTGAACCATGTGGGATATAAAGGAAGCAATT
>JAOACK010000131.1:269-691 GCA_026417875.1 Thermodesulfovibrionales bacterium
TGGGCTCGGAGATGTGTATAAGAGACAGCGGTCTAAGATTGTGTCTGCGTTAGAGTTTTATCTGAACCATGTGGGATATAAAGCTGCGCCAAAGGTGTTTTAGGTTTGACCTGGAGCCGGGTTTTATCTGAACCATGTGGGATATAAAGGATTCCTGCACCAAATCACTGTCTTTGATATACAAAGTTTTATCTGAACCATGTGGGATATAAAGAAGAGGATTGTTGAAAAGTTTTTGTTGTTTCCGAGAAGTTTTATCTGAACCATGTGGGATATAAAGCAAGGCAAAATAATCAATCACGTTGGGCTTACGGAATGTTTTATCTGAACCATGTGGGATATAAAGACGCTCACCGGTTGGTTTGGTGTAAAGGTACTTAAATCAGTTTTATCTGAACCATGTGGGATATAAAGTCTGACAA
>JAOACK010000132.1 GCA_026417875.1 Thermodesulfovibrionales bacterium
CCGTAGGTGTGAAGTTCAGATTGCTTATGCGATTGGGATAGCTCAGCCGGTTTCAGTAATGATTAGTACTAATGGAACCAGCCGGATCCCACCCGATCGAATCGCGGAGTTAGTGCAGAAAAATTTTGACCTGCGCCCCAAGCCAATTATCGAGTATCTTAATTTACTCCGCCCAATTTATAAAAAGACCGCTGCTTACGGACATTTTGGGCGGAATGACCCGGATTTTACCTGGGAAAAATTGGATATGGTAGAAAAACTTAAAAGTGATGCGGGATTATAAGGGATACGACGATGCAATACGATGTTAAAGACTTGAGCCTGACCGAAAAAGGATTGCTCCGAATTGAGTGGGCAAAACAGAATATGCCGGTTTTAAATTTAATTCAGCAGCGGTTCAAAAAGAACAAACCCCTTAAGGGAGTTAGGCTTTCCGCCTGTCTTCATATTACTACGGAAACTGCTAATCTAGCTCAAACCCTTAAAGCCGGCGGAGCTGAAGTAATGCTTTGTGCTTCTAACCCGTTAAGCACCCAGGATGATGTTGCTGCTGCTCTGGTGAAGGAATTTAATCTTCCGGTTTTTGCTATTAAGGGAGAAGATAACCAAACTTATTATGAACATATTAATGCGGTGCTGGACCAAAAACCTACTATCACTATGGATGATGGGGCAGATTTAGTT
>JAOACK010000133.1 GCA_026417875.1 Thermodesulfovibrionales bacterium
GATCCAAGTCTTTATATCCCACATGGTTCAGATGAAACGCTTTAGCAAAAGCACCTTTTGTAGCTGATTATATAATCTTTATATCCCACATGGTTCAGATGAAACTTGTTATACGACGTCTCTACGATTACTGTATCAGGCTTTATATCCCACATGGTTCAGATGAAACATGAATGTGTATTCAACCATCCTGTCTACGACTCCAACTTTATATCCCACATGGTTCAGATGAAACTTTGCCTCAAGAACTCTTTAAAGAACAGATTTTCAACTTTATATCCCACATGGTTCAGATGAAACTGCAAACCCTTAAATTACATTGTTTTGTGCAATACCCCTTTATATCCCACATGGTTCAGATGAAACAATTGAACAAGACTATTTTGAAGAAAATGCTTATCCATATCACTTTATATCCCACATGGTTCAGATGAAACCTATTTTAATATCAGATGTAATTATTTGTTTATTAATCTTTATATCCCACATGGTTCAGATGAAACCACTTACAGCAAATAATATCAAATGTCTTACTATAACCTTTATATCCCACATGGTTCAGATGAAACCAAAATACAAGAAATTGTAATACTGTTTCTACTTCCGACTTTATATCCCACTTGGTTCAGATGAAACAATATGGAAAAGGAAAAAT
>JAOACK010000134.1 GCA_026417875.1 Thermodesulfovibrionales bacterium
GGGCTCATGGCTATAGTAAAAGATTTGGAATAGTTTATACTGATTATGAAACCCAAAAGAGAATCTTAAAGGATTCTGCCTATTTTTATAAAAAAGTAATTGAACAAAATGGATTAGAGGATTAAACTCTTTTTCATTTTCTCTAATATTGTCTCTATAAATATATCAGATAAATAGGGGTCAAACTGCTTACCCCTATTTATCTTTATTTCTTCTATTGCCTCTTCTAAAGTAAGTTTTTTTCTGTAAGGTCTGAAAGAGGTCATTGCTTGAAAACTATCAGATAGTGCAATAATTCTTGAGAAAAGAGGAATTTCTTCCTCTATTAAACCATCGGGATATCCTTTTCCATCCCATCTTTCATGATGATATCTTATAATGGAACTAATTCCTTTAAAAACTGAAAAATTCTTAACAATATCCTCTCCCCATATGGTATGAAGTTTTATCACATTATATTCTTCTTCAGTTAACCTTCCTGGTTTTCTTAATATGAAATCAGGTACTTTTATCTTTCCTACATCATGAAGATAACTTGCATATTCTAATTTTTTTAAATCTTCCTCATCCAATCCTATTTTCCTCCCTAACTCCATAGAAAAATCTCTCACACCTCGAGAATGACCTCCTGTATATGGATCCCTTG
>JAOACK010000135.1 GCA_026417875.1 Thermodesulfovibrionales bacterium
TATCTGAACCATGTGGGATATAAAGGTAGTTTTTGTTGTGGATTTAGAAGAAATGATAGTTAAGTATTATCTGAACCATGTGGGATATAAAGTCAATTTTTTGACAAGTCTTTTGACTTGTCTTTTATGTATTATCTGAACCATGTGGGATATAAAGTTTACTATTTTAAATGGGTGCGTTAGTTCTTTATTTAGTATTATCTGAACCATGTGGGATATAAAGGCTCTTGCTCTTGCAAATGACTTGACAGTTCCATCAAGTATTATCTGAACCATGTGGGATATAAAGTTATTTAGCATTGCCAAAGAAACAAACTATAAATTTGTATTATCTGAACCATGTGGGATATAAAGATATTCGAAACCATGCGGTTGGTTTCGAAATTGTCCGTATTATCTGAACCATGTGGGATATAAAGACGACTTTTAGATCTTCTTCATTTATTATTTCTATCAGTATTATCTGAACCATGTGGGATATAAAGTCTGATGTTTCTTTGCCGCTTCCGCTTGGTAATCTTGTATTATCTGAACCATGTGGGATATAAAGTAAATAATTTTCTAGTATGTTTTATATAGAAATTTGAGTATTATCTAAACCATGTGGGATATAAAGCAAATCACTTTTATTC
>JAOACK010000136.1 GCA_026417875.1 Thermodesulfovibrionales bacterium
TTATAAGTTTCATCTGAACCATGTGGGATATAAAGGTAGAGATACAGGCAAGATTGTTTGGGGAAACACCCCGTTTCATCTGAACCATGTGGGATATAAAGATTAATTTGAATTGGGGAAGGAAAGAAGATGTAGTAAGTTTCATCTGAACCATGTGGGATATAAAGGCATCTGGGATATATAGAGACAATAAACTTCCTCCGAGTTTCATCTGAACCATGTGGGATATAAAGCTCTCTTTCACTTCTGGCGTTCGGTGTGCTGATTGGTTTCATCTGAACCATGTGGGATATAAAGGCTAAGTCATAAGCTGTTGATACTGCTTTATTGTATGTTTCATCTGAACCATGTGGGATATAAAGACAGGTGGCGATAAAAAATATTTACTAAACTTTGGAGGTTTCATCTGAACCATGTGGGATATAAAGGCTTGCAAAGGTATAAGCATACCACCAGCAGTAGGTTGTTTCATCTGAACCATGTGGGATATAAAGTGATGAGATAGTTCGTAAATACAATGAACAAAAAGAGTTTCATCTGAACCATGTGGGATATAAAGTGATGCGTGATGAAGAGAGAGTTCAAAGAAATCCAGAGTTTCATCTGAACCATGTGGGATATAAA
>JAOACK010000137.1 GCA_026417875.1 Thermodesulfovibrionales bacterium
ATCCAGATGGTAGTTTAGGTGCCTGCACAGCTTGCCATCCAAGGCATGAATTTTCAATAACTGTAGCAAGAAAGCCATATACATGCGGGCAATGTCATTTGGAGCCCGATGTTCCAGCCTATAATGTTTACAAAGAAAGCAAGCATGGCAATATTTATGAATCCATAGGCGAGCATAAATGGGATTTTGAATCGGTACCATGGAAGGTTGGTAAGGATTTTACAGGACCTACCTGTGCAACCTGTCATAACAGCTTGATTGTGCGTCCTGATGGTAAAGTTATAGCAGAAAGAACCCACGATTTTTCTGCGAGACTGTGGGTAAGGCTTTTTGGATTAATCTACACCCATCCCCAACCAAAATCTGGAGATACAACTATTATAAAGAATGCAGACGGTCTGCCACTCCCCGTTACCTTTACCGGTAAGTTAGCAGATGAATATTTAATTTCAAAATCTGAAGCTGAGTCAAGAATGAAGGTAATGAAAAATGTTTGCACTTCCTGTCACAGCACAGAATGGACAAATGGCCATTTTACTAAGATGGATAATACAATAAAAGAAACCGATGAGATGACAAAAACAGCAACATTAATACTTTTAGACGCATGGAACAAAGG
>JAOACK010000138.1 GCA_026417875.1 Thermodesulfovibrionales bacterium
CGTTATAAGGAAGGAACACATAGAGATAATGAAAGACGGTGCAATTGTGGGAAATGCTGGACATTTCAATGTGGAAATAGAGATAGACGCCTTGGAAGAAATGAAAGAAAGGAAAAGGAGAATAAGGGAGAGTCTTGATGAATACCTTTTGAAGGGCGGGAAAAAGATATACCTTCTTTCTGAGGGAAGACTCGTGAACCTGTCAAGTGCTGAAGGGCATCCGTCAGAGGTCATGGATATGAGTTTTGCAAATCAGGCACTATCCGCTAAGTATCTTGTTAGAAATTTCAAAAACCTTGAAAAAAGGGTTTACCCCGTTCCATTGGAAATAGACAGAGAGATTGCTAGGCTGAAATTGGAGCTTGAAGGTGTAACGATAGATACTCTTACAGAGAAACAGAGAACTTATCTCGAATCGTGGGAGCTTGGTACGTAGCAAGATAGTAAAGTTAGAAAACAACGTTGATCGGGAAATCCTTTGTATGATATAGGGTAAAGAGGGGGGGTGATGAGAAAAATCTTCTTGTTTCTATTTATCCTTTTGCCCGTCAAATCTATGGGTGCGGCCTTCCTCATATACAACCAGGACGCAAAGGCAAATGCAATGGGTATGGCT
>JAOACK010000139.1 GCA_026417875.1 Thermodesulfovibrionales bacterium
TTAAAAGGGATTGCGACAGCTCTCCCCACCGCCTGACCCGAACAACATCTTTTAGTGTAGGAAACTTGACCTCATTTAAAAGGGATTGCGACGCCAATTATGGCAATTGGGTTTCACAATTAATAACCTGTAGGAAACTTGACCTCATTTAAAAGGGATTGCGACTGATTAAGTTCTAGGACTTAATCAGGTCAGCAAACTTCACCGTAGGAAACTTGACCTCATTTAAAAGGGATTGCGACTCCTTTTTTTCTTTCATTTTGCCCTCCTCTTTTATTTTTTGTAGGAAACTTGACCTCATTTAAAAGGGATTGCGACTCAAAAGATTCGATTGTGTTGTCTTTCATTAACCCATAAGTAGGAAACTTGACCTCATTTAAAAGGGATTGCGACCTCAATGGACTATTTTCAATTTCACATTTTTCAATTACGGTAGGAAACTTGACCTCATTTAAAAGGGATTGCGACATTATTGGTATACAGATCAAGAAACACCAATCCTTGTAGGAAACTTGACCTCATTTAAAAGGGATTGCGACTTCCAATAGATTTTTTAATTCAATTCTGTTGAAAGTAGGAAACTTGACCTCATTTAAAAGGGATTGCGACTCCATG
>JAOACK010000140.1 GCA_026417875.1 Thermodesulfovibrionales bacterium
TTCATGAACAAGGCGTAAATCATTATGATGATGTAGACGTTCGCTTTCAATTCCCATTATAAGGGATTTTCTTCATGAACGACCCAAAATACCCCATCTCTGCTATAACCTTCTTCTTTCAATTCCCATTATAAGGGATTTTCTTCATGAACACTGATGTAGGAGTGGTGAGCGTGGGCGGCGTAAAGATCTTTCAATTCCCATTATAAGGGATTTTCTTCATGAACGGCGCCGATTCAGGAAGGGAGCGACCAGGACATGAGGCTTTCAATTCCCATTATAAGGGATTTTCTTCATGAACCGAAAACATAAGGGGCGCAGGGCGTTCTCGGTTGAGTACTTTCAATTCCCATTATAAGGGATTTTCTTCATGAACTTAGGTCGCCTTCCGAAAGGTTCGAGGGCAGTATCCTTTCAATTCCCATTATAAGGGATTTTCTTCATGAACCTGATTCAACGCCTTGTGATTCTTTTGAACCAAACTTTCAATTCCCATTATAAGGGATTTTCTTCATGAACCGACCTCAAAACCATTATCGACTTGACATTTTTGCCTTTCAATTCCCATTATAAGGGATTTTCTTCATGAACTCACGAAG
>JAOACK010000141.1 GCA_026417875.1 Thermodesulfovibrionales bacterium
ATATTACAGAAGGGAAACTCTTAAAATGTCGCCTTGAGCTTGAAAAAGTTATAGATAAAAATACGGATTCAATATATTTTTACAGCCTTGAAAACAGACTGAACTATAGAAAGACTGTTTTGGGCATTGAAAAAGAAATGACAGGGAATATTTTATGAGATTGCATCAAACCTTCCTGAATTCAAAAAGTTGATAAAAATAAAGAATAGTAAGAATTTGGAAAGGAATTTTAAAAAATAAGAAAAAACAGCTAAAGGGTTTGATGCAGAAAAATTTATTTTTTAGCTATTTCAAGTCAGGATCGTTTAGTGTAAAATAATAGTAATGTAAAGGTTTTCATAAAGACTTTATTTTTCATTGACAAGCTGGGGTTTCATCTGAACCATGTGGGATATAAAGTCAAAAGGAGGCAACAGATGAACCGTTCTAAAACAAGTTTCATCTGAACCATGTGGGATATAAAGGATGCAGAAATGGTGCAGACAAAGAGATATGCAGGCTATGTTTCATCTGAACCATGTGGGATATAAAGAAGAGAGAATTCTTTACTCTTTCAGAGATTTGCCTTGTTGCATCTGAACCATGTGGGATATAA
>JAOACK010000142.1 GCA_026417875.1 Thermodesulfovibrionales bacterium
ATTATCTGAACCATGTGGGATATAAAGACTCTTTTTACGTCTATAACTGTTTCTGCATTATAAGTATTATCTGAACCATGTGGGATATAAAGGTTATAAAATTTTATTTTTTATAATAATTTTAACTAGTATTATCTGAACCATGTGGGATATAAAGCATTTTATATTAAAATTGAAAGAATAATAAAAAGCTGTATTATCTGAACCATGTGGGATATAAAGTGTCACTTGATGCAGAAACATATAAGTTTCTGCGAGTATTATCTGAACCATGTGGGATATAAAGCTGTATTTATGATTTCAATTGCTTCAACTTCATATTGTATTATCTGAACCATGTGGGATATAAAGTGTTACAATGAGAAAAATCCCTAAAAACAGAGAAATGTATTATCTGAACCATGTGGGATATAAAGATATTTTGAACTGCTTGTTTTGGATTCCTTGCAGGGTATTATCTGAACCATGTGGGATATAAAGCAAGGACGTTAAATCGTCTTTGTGGGTTTTTTATTTGTATTATCTGAACCATGTGGGATATAAAGACTCTTTTTACGTCTATAACTGTTTCTGCATTATAAGTATTATCTGAACC
>JAOACK010000143.1 GCA_026417875.1 Thermodesulfovibrionales bacterium
ATCCCACATGGTTCAGATGAAACGGATTCGGATTTGACGTTAGCGAGTCGGCTAAAGTCCTTTATATCCCACATGGTTCAGATGAAACGAGATACACTTCCCAGAGTTTTCAGGCAATGGCAAAACTTTATATCCCACATGGTTCAGATGAAACACAAAATCCTCCAACACTCTCGGCCTATACTCTATTGACTTTATATCCCACATGGTTCAGATGAAACTAACTATACCAGAATCAACGAAATTACAGAAGCCGTTCCTTTATATCCCACATGGTTCAGATGAAACAATAGAAAACTCTAATTGACTTGCTATTAAACCCTTACTTTATATCCCACATGGTTCAGATGAAACTTATGTTTGTTTCAAATCCTCAGTTTCAAGCCCTCATCTTTATATCCCACATGGTTCAGATGAAACTCTTTAAAATATCACCCGTATCGTCTGTATTCCTTATCTTTATATCCCACATGGTTCAGATGAAACAGGAAGTGGGGGGTAGGGAAAGTGTAGCAGATGATGCTTTATATCCCACATGGTTCAGATGAAACAGTGGGAAGTCTATATCCTGTCTCTTATACACATCTGACG
>JAOACK010000144.1 GCA_026417875.1 Thermodesulfovibrionales bacterium
CACTGTTTGGAAAGGGACCCCTGTTTTTTGCAATAAGCCGCTCGATAATAGCCCTTTCCCTTTCAGGCGCGTAGGTCCTAAGAAGGGATTTCTTCTTTATTTTTCCAATCCTAATGGCAAGTTTTGCCCTTCTGTTAAGGAGCTCAAGTATCCTGTCATCAATCCTGTCAA
Organism: Thermodesulfovibrionales bacterium; assembly: GCA_026417875.1. Lineage (NCBI taxonomy): Bacteria > Pseudomonadati > Nitrospirota > Thermodesulfovibrionia > Thermodesulfovibrionales > Thermodesulfovibrionales bacterium. Next base: position 172 of record JAOACK010000144.1, read on the forward strand.
TATCTTCTCTCAATCTTTTTATCTCATCCATAGATTAAAAACTTTAACAGATTTTCCTTGTTTTTTCAAGGATTAAACTGTTAGAATTATAAAAACTGTGGATTACCTTTCCGGGGAAGAAAAAATATGGAAAAAATAAGAGCAAAAATAACCTCTTTTCTTGTTTTTATCTTCAGTATGATTATAACTTTTCCCTCTCATGCTGAAAAGATTTTAAATCAGCCTTTTGCTTATGGTACACCTGAAAAGCTTGTTTATGATTTAAAAGATTTTTTTAGAGAAATAGAGGCTGAAGTGCTTAGGGTTGAAGGTGACCTCGTCACAATAGGCGCTGGCAGAAAGAATGGAATAAATAAATATATGAGATTTGACATTGTGAGCTCAAAGAAGATAAAGCATCCTGTTACAGGAGAAGAGAT
>JAOACK010000145.1 GCA_026417875.1 Thermodesulfovibrionales bacterium
GTAGTAGAAAGTCATGTTGTNGACCGTCTTTATATCCCACATGGTTCAGATAATACTGGCTTTAAGTTGCCGTTCCAAACTATACAATAGTCTTTATATCCCACATGGTTCAGATAATACCGAAGTACCAGTAGTTTTTATTAGTGACTTAGAAAAAACTTTATATCCCACATGGTTCAGATAATACATTATGTCGAGTTTGCAGACACAATTATCACAAATACTTTATATCCCACATGGTTCAGATAATACTTGAAACAGAAGTAATCAAGATAGTAAATGAACAAGACTTTATATCCCACATGGTTCAGATAATACTTTTAGTACCCGCGTTGAAGTGTATCCATCCATACTCTTTATATCCCACATGGTTCAGATAATACTCTCCATATACCTCCAAATATTTCTCTCCTGTTTGCCTTTATATCCCACATGGTTCAGATAATACTTTTATCTTTTATACTAAAATGAACGTGCCCGCCTAACTTTATATCCCACATGGTTCAGATAATACAGATAGAAAGTTAACAGAGAACGAAATTCAAGAGTGCCTTTATATCCCACATGGTTCAGATAATACAAATATACT
>JAOACK010000146.1 GCA_026417875.1 Thermodesulfovibrionales bacterium
GAACTAAGAGAAGAGTTTCTCCTTGATGATGAGCAGATCAAAATCTTAGTAAGTCTTCCCCCTGAGGAACAAGATGAGTTCTTAGCTGACAGAATCTTCAGAGTAAAGATAATGAAAGCACTAATAGAAGCAGGAGTACCAGAAGAAAAAGCAAAAGAAGCCCTAACTGATCCAGACCTATACGAAACAGTAATAGAGGACGAATACGGAAACCAAAGAGTATATAAACCCTTTCACTAAAGACTTGCAAAATCTATAAAATACTACTAAAAAGGTGAATGATCAAAAATTAAAACATCTCCTGTAACTGGACTGCGATAGATAAGTTTCACAGCCTTTCCATGAAGGGCATGGGCTACCTTAAGATAAAGCCATATTGGTCCCTGCCCTGTAAGAATTACTGAGTTGCCTTCACCTGCTTGTATTAATGCCTTTTTTAAGTATTCATCAAGCTCTGCTAACTTTGCTTGTTGTCCTTCATAAAGTTTGTCTATCTCTATCACTACTTCCTTCATGCTCTTACTTTTTTACTAAATTATTCTCTGACTTATAAATATCGGCTCCCCATGTTCCTTAATCATAGGATC
>JAOACK010000147.1 GCA_026417875.1 Thermodesulfovibrionales bacterium
GGGATTTTCTTCATGAACAAAAAATAGAATTTCATGATCAGATCTCTATAAAATCTTTCAATTCCCATTATAAGGGATTTTCTTCATGAACAGAGACAAGTCACAAAGTTTCTCGAATATTATGGGTTCTTTCAATTCCCATTATAAGGGATTTTCTTCATGAACAGAAGGTAGATGCTTTTGCGCAAACTCGGCGCCGAGCTTTCAATTCCCATTATAAGGGATTTTCTTCATGAACCAAGTTGCGCAGAAAAGCCTGCTTTAAAAAACTGCTTCTTTCAATTCCCATTATAAGGGATTTTCTTCATGAACTTAATCTCGCCATTCGCTACCTTTTCAAAGCATGCCTTTCAATTCCCATTATAAGGGATTTTCTTCATGAACCCGGGAGGGCACACCGGAAGGCCGATAAAGGTTACGGCTTTCAATTCCCATTATAAGGGATTTTCTTCATGAACTGACCCAAAATACCCCATCTCTGCTATAACCTTCTTCTTTCAATTCCCATTATAAGGGATTTTCTTCATGAACCCTCGGAGTCGACCGTGATATGTTTGGCTTTACAANCTTTCAATTCCCATTATAAG
>JAOACK010000148.1 GCA_026417875.1 Thermodesulfovibrionales bacterium
GATTATAACTTTCAATTCCCATTATAAGGGATTTTCTTCATGAACCATAGACTACTATTCGTGACAGGTTTGTTGTCAAGTCTTTCAATTCCCATTATAAGGGATTTTCTTCATGAACTTAAAACAAATGAAGTTCGCCGAAGAAAAGATCTCCTTTCAATTCCCATTATAAGGGATTTTCTTCATGAACACGCCTAGATATCACACGTCTAATAGCCTTCTGCCACTTTCAATTCCCATTATAAGGGATTTTCTTCATGAACTCTATTCTGATGGTCCCCGCCAAGAGACCAGAGAGCTTTCAATTCCCATTATAAGGGATTTTCTTCATGAACTTTCCAAAGAGCGCCTTGAGCGGTTCAAGAAGCAAACTTTCAATTCCCATTATAAGGGATTTTCTTCATGAACTGGAGATAGGACTTACGGACTTTCAACCATTCAAGTCTTTCAATTCCCATTATAAGGGATTTTCTTCATGAACTTCCATAGACCACGTTTATGGTGGTTCCCGACGACGCTTTCAATTCCCATTATAAGGGATTTTCTTCATGAACACGTATACCCGGACCCGCCGGTCTTCT
>JAOACK010000149.1 GCA_026417875.1 Thermodesulfovibrionales bacterium
GTTTTACCACTGTATCATGTTTTTCTTCAACATCCTCCGAAGATACATCCAGAACATGCAACAATAAATCCGCATCATTAATTTCTTCAAATGTAGTCCGAAATGCAGACATCAAATCCTTTGGCAGATTCCTTATAAAACCTACTGTGTCAATTATAATTACTTCCCGTTCTCGGGGAAAACGTAACCTTCTCGAAACAGGATGTAAAGTAGCAAATAAAAAGTCTTCTGCAACAACAGAACTATTTGTTAAATTGTTTAATAATGTAGATTTCCCGGCATTTGTATATCCTACAATAGCAACTGATGGAACCTGACGGACTGTTCGGACCTGCCTTCTTAATTCACGCCGTTTCCCCAATTCTTTTACTTCCTGTTCTAACTGAGCAATTCGGTCCCTTGCCCTTCTTCTATCTATCTCCAATTTCGTTTCACCAGGTCCTCTTCCACCTATTCCACCTGTTAAACGAGAGAGTGCAGTTTGTTTTATGCCCAGAAACGGAAATAGATATTTTAATTGTGCTAGCTCAACTTGAATTTTTCCCTCTCTTGTGACTGCATGTTGTGCAAATATGTC
>JAOACK010000150.1 GCA_026417875.1 Thermodesulfovibrionales bacterium
ATTATTTTATAAAAATCATTTTGTTTCATCTGAACCATGTGGGATATAAAGTTTTGTATAAAAGCATTACGTAGAGCTAACAAGTCAGGTTTCATCTGAACCATGTGGGATATAAAGTTTGTTTTACCTAAAAATAGGGGGGTTATTGGGTTAAGTTTCATCTGAACCATGTGGGATATAAAGTTAGTATATATACAACAATCTTTAAAATGTGATCTAAGTTTCATCTGAACCATGTGGGATATAAAGGTTACAGAGAGGGAGCTTATATTGATGGGGTATATAGTTTCATCTGAACCATGTGGGATATAAAGCTATTTGAATTTTAAAAACTATAGTTTCATCTTGTGCGTTTCATCTGAACCATGTGGGATATAAAGTTTTATTTTTCACCCCAAGTAACAAAAACATTCCGGTTTCATCTGAACCATGTGGGATATAAAGAAAAAGAAAAAGGCACTGGCAGATAAAAGGAATAGGGGTTTCATCTGAACCATGTGGGATATAAAGTTGTCTTTGTTCTTTAGTTAATTTATCTAACTTCAAGTTTCATCTGAACCATGTGGGATATAAAG
>JAOACK010000151.1 GCA_026417875.1 Thermodesulfovibrionales bacterium
GTGCTGCAAGAGCCACATATATGGAGGATATGAGACTGGCTGCAACCATAAAGCTCTTCAATGGTTCTTCCTTCTACATCAATAACCTACCACCTGCAACTTATAATGAAAATGCTGCAGGACAGTATTTTGTGGATGACAACAGGGGTAAGAGGGCCTCTTTTGCAGATGCTTCTGCAAGACATCCAATGTTCTATAGCAGGTATCACAAGAGTAAATATTTCTGCTCAACCTGCCATGATGTATCAAATCCCATACTTGCAAACTTGGTTCTCGGTGGAGTTGGAGTGAATGAGACAAGGGCTAATTTTACAGGTACTGGAAGAATGCTCTGGTCCGAGATCTATCCTGCCTACAGTTATTTCCATGTAGAGAGGACATTCTCTGAGTTTATGCTATCATCCTATGGTCAGCTTGGAGGTTCTCCTGGTATAGGGCCTTTTGCACCTTCTGTGTTTAAGACATCAAAGCCCAATAATTATATAGCCTCCTGCCAGGACCTGTCTCTTATACACATCT
>JAOACK010000152.1 GCA_026417875.1 Thermodesulfovibrionales bacterium
GGATTTGCCTTTCAATTCCCATTATAAGGGATTTTCTTCATGAACGAATGTTGGTAAGTGTTTGAGTTACTTCCATTTTTCTTTCAATTCCCATTATAAGGGATTTTCTTCATGAACGAACTCCAAAGTAGGCGATGTAAGGGTGGATTTGCCTTTCAATTCCCATTATAAGGGATTTTCTTCATGAACTAGCAATGAAGAGCATAGAGCTTTAGCTTCAATATCCTTTCAATTCCCATTATAAGGGATTTTCTTCATGAACTTACAAAAACTACAAAAGTGACGGCATTTACAATACTTTCAATTCCCATTATAAGGGATTTTCTTCATGAACCGAGTTGGTAAGCGAAACAGTAAAACTAAACACGAACTTTCAATTCCCATTATAAGGGATTTTCTTCATGAACATACATGAAGCCACTTTAGGGGGTGCTACACTAAACTTTCAATTCCCATTATAAGGGATTTTCTTCATGAACAGTACCCGTACAACATACTCATCACTTTCTTTTACTACTTTCAATTCCCATTATAAGGGATTTTCTTCATGAACAATTTGTTGGTATAGGT
>JAOACK010000153.1 GCA_026417875.1 Thermodesulfovibrionales bacterium
CTTCTTTCCTACTTTCACTTATTCATTTTATATAGAATGGCGCCCAGGAGGTCGCAATCCCTTTTAAATGAGGTCTTCTTTCCTACATTTCAATTTGCTTGTATCCAATTAACATGATATTGATAACAATTCTGTCGCAATCCCTTTTAAATGAGGTCTTCTTTCCTACCCTGGGAAATCCTGAAAATAATTAGAAAAATAAACGCAATGTCGCAATCCCTTTTAAATGAGGTCTTCTTTCCTACGGGAAGAATGTTAGAGTTATTTTCTAGGAAAGTAGTCGCAATCCCTTTTAAATGAGGTCTTCTTTCCTACCACAAACTATCTCAAAGCTGGCTATCCTATTCTCTGGGTGTCGCAATCCCTTTTAAATGAGGTCTTCTTTCCTACTTGCTATAGTGTTTTAGTTTTTTACCCAGCAAACAGGTCGCAATCCCTTTTAAATGAGGTCTTCTTTCCTACCTATATTAAGAAGGGACTGCTCTACCAGGCGGTAGAGCAGTCGCAATCCCTTTTAAATGAGGTCTTCTTTCCTACGGCGGACGCTGGTGGTGTCCTCGCCCCTGG
>JAOACK010000154.1 GCA_026417875.1 Thermodesulfovibrionales bacterium
CCCTTATAATGGGAATTGAAAGCTTATGGTAATTTTTTGAGCCTGTAAAATCTTCCTGTTCATGAAGAAAATCCCTTATAATGGGAATTGAAAGACTTTAGGCACAGCTGTGAATTTTGGGAGGTGAAGGTTCATGAAGAAAATCCCTTATAATGGGAATTGAAAGTCGAGTCCGGCCTCAGGTCGCCGGCGAAGGTGGAGTGTTCATGAAGAAAATCCCTTATAATGGGAATTGAAAGTGCTCCAAAACACCGGCGGACAAACCGGCGCGCAGTGTTCATGAAGAAAATCCCTTATAATGGGAATTGAAAGCAAGATCTCCTTTTTTTGCGTCTGGGCTTCGCTCATGTTCATGAAGAAAATCCCTTATAATGGGAATTGAAAGACAAGCATCAAGACTATCGGAGTTAACCGATTTGCAGTTCATGAAGAAAATCCCTTATAATGGGAATTGAAAGCATATCCTCGCCGTATTTGTCGAATCTAATTCTTAGTTCATGAAGAAAATCCCTTATAATGGGAATTGAAAGTATGAGATCTTCAGCTCTTCTATACAGTATTCACAG
>JAOACK010000155.1 GCA_026417875.1 Thermodesulfovibrionales bacterium
ATAAGAGACAGGTTCAGATGAAACTATTACGGTTACGGGTGTAGGTGGGACGGGTTATAACTTTATATCCCACATGGTTCAGATGAAACGTTAGATTAGGTATACAAGCATATCAGGGGGATGTACTTTATATCCCACATGGTTCAGATGAAACCATTCTTCGCAATTTTAAAAACAATTCTTGCAATTTTCTTTATATCCCACATGGTTCAGATGAAACAAGACAAGAAAAAGAGTATCTCATTTATCATAAATCCTTTATATCCCACATGGTTCAGATGAAACATGATATAACAGGCAAAGAAAATCCACAATATCCACCTTTATATCCCACATGGTTCAGATGAAACAAATATCACTAAACTTCTCTTTCTTATCCCTCACCAACTTTATATCCCACATGGTTCAGATGAAACCCATTGTAATCTTATTCATCTTTTCTCCTTTCTCTTACTTTATATCCCACATGGTTCAGATGAAACTGTCCTTTGTGTAAGCAAGAAGTTAGCGAAGAGTATCTTTATATCCCACATGGTTCAGATGAAACAATCCAGCTTC
>JAOACK010000156.1 GCA_026417875.1 Thermodesulfovibrionales bacterium
TGTCAAGGGAGTATAAAGCCCTTGACGTCAATCAACTTTATATCCCACATGGTTCAGATGAAACGGGATTAAGAGAAGAATTCAGCCTCTTTCACTATTCCTTTATATCCCACATGGTTCAGATGAAACTCTGCTGTGAAAGAATAATTTTTACAACTGAAAAACCTTTATTTATCAGTATTATAACAGCTTTTAAATACAATGTTAATAGATTCAAAATGATTTTTTTTTGCATCAAGCCTTTAATCGTTTTTTTTCTTTTTTTAGCAATAGTATTCAATCATTTGCCTGATAAGTATTTAGTGCCTATACAATTTAAAAACAGGTCCGATGCAATTATAATATATTTCCTGTTAACTCTTTCTCAACCCCCAAAATTGTCTTTCTATAATTTAACCTGTTCTCGAGACTATAAAAGTAAATAGAGTCTTCTGCTTCATTTATAACTTTTAATAATTCATGCTTACATTTTGTAAGCTTACCCTCTGTTATATCTCCTTCAAACACAGAATTTTGAACCCACATGAAATACTTCTTCAAAATCTTTCTTACCT
>JAOACK010000157.1 GCA_026417875.1 Thermodesulfovibrionales bacterium
GCTTTGGCCTGAACTTCTCTCATACTGGTTTTATCTGAACCATGTGGGATATAAAGAGTGTTGTAACCTGGAACGTGACCCCGGGGTCTGGGTTTTATCTGAACCATGTGGGATATAAAGAGGGATGCAGTTATCTGTTATGTATACCAAATCCACATTGTTTTATCTGAACCATGTGGGATATAAAGAAAAAGATTTTTTTATGGCAATTCAAGGAGTTTGGGTTTTATCTGAACCATGTGGGATATAAAGGTTTCCAAATCGACAACTTGTTTTTGTTTTTCAGCTACAAGTTTTATCTGAACCATGTGGGATATAAAGTTAATCTCGTTAAAAACGTCTTCTTCTTCTCTTAAGTTTTATCTGAACCATGTGGGATATAAAGTTGTAGTGATAACTTATAAAGTTAACCGCTGGCATAGTTTTATCTGAACCATGTGGGATATAAAGGACAAAAGAACAATTGACTACGCAACAAAGCTTACAGTTTTATCTGAACCATGTGGGATATAAAGGTAATAATTTTTGCAGGTTAATTATAAACGTATGT
>JAOACK010000158.1 GCA_026417875.1 Thermodesulfovibrionales bacterium
CGGGGTTCGAATCCCTGCACCGCCACCATTTATTAATTTAAATTTGATATCTCTGTTTTTAAAACAAGCCATCTGAATCTCGTTTTTTCAAGTGTAAAGATAAAGTGAAGAGGTGTTTTAATATCACCGGCTATATAGCCTGTTTCTTTTTCTTCTGACGTTCCAATTATCCTTACATCCATTTCTACTTTAGCTTTATCCTCTGATATATCTATTTTAAGGTTCTCATATTCAACTTTAAGGTCTGAATATACCATGAAAAATTTTTTGAAGAATTCCTTTAAATAAAGATAATTGAAACCATATTCATCGCGGTAATTATAGGAAACTCCTGACATAAGATTTTCAAGGTCTTCTGATTCAAAGGCCTTTATTTCTTCATGAAGCAATTTTTTAATCCTTCTTTCCTCAGAAGAAAGGAAAAGAATTTTTCTACTAAGTTTCATAATTTTATTATAATTTTTTCTTCCGTGAAAATTTACAGTCTTGATTTTTGCAGGCATGAAAAGGTGGGGCTGATATGAATCTTTTGAAATCAATGACTTAT
>JAOACK010000159.1:0-287 GCA_026417875.1 Thermodesulfovibrionales bacterium
GAACAGGTGGGTCTCCTTCTCTTCTCCCAGTCTCTTCAACAGGTATATTAATACCTGTCACCTTGATTACCTTTTCTACCACTTCCTTAACAGAATAACCATGACCATAACCACAGTTAAATACCCCTGCCTCGCCTCCATCAAGGATATATTTCATTGCTACAAGATGGGCCTCAGCAAGATCATTAACATGGATATAATCTCTTATGCATGTCCCATCAGGTGTGGGATAATCTGTGCCAAATATCTGAAGTTTTTCAAGTTTTCCTCTTGCAACCCTGAGTGCT
>JAOACK010000159.1:297-547 GCA_026417875.1 Thermodesulfovibrionales bacterium
TTATAGGCCTGCCCGATTCTACCGCCGGGATCAGCACCTGCCACATTAAAATATCTCAGGCTTATATATTTAAAATCCTCATTTGCAATACAAAGATCCTGAAGAACCCTTTCAATTATGGCCTTCGATGCACCGTAGGGATTTATGGGGTTAAGTGGTGCATCTTCATCAACAGGTAGCCTCTCAGGTATCCCGTATACTGCTGCCGTAGAGGAAAAAATTAGTTTTTTTATATTCTCTTTAAGCATCA
>JAOACK010000160.1 GCA_026417875.1 Thermodesulfovibrionales bacterium
CCATGTGGGATATAAAGTTTTTGAAAATGTGTTAACGATAGGACAGGAATAAAGTTTCATCTGAACCATGTGGGATATAAAGTTTTTGAAAATGTGTTAACGATAGGGCAAGGATAAAGTTTCATCTGAACCATGTGGGATATAAAGTGTTTTTATTTTTGATACTTATATTATACATCATGTGTTTCATCTGAACCATGTGGGATATAAAGCACTGTTACCCAGACAGACAAGACGAAGAAGTTCGTGTTTCATCTGAACCATGTGGGATATAAAGTGCTAACAATAGGGCAAGAATAAAAAAAAGGAGGCTTGTTTCATCTGAACCATGTGGGATATAAAGGGATTAGAAGAAGAATTCAGTCTTCTTTTCTATTCGTTTCATCTGAACCATGTGGGATATAAAGTTCAAACACTTTTTCTTTTCTTTCTATAATATCACTAGTTTCATCTGAACCATGTGGGATATAAAGACGATATAAAAAATACAGTATAGTATTTTCAATGCTGTTTCATCTGAACCATGTGGGATATAAAGTCATATTC
>JAOACK010000161.1 GCA_026417875.1 Thermodesulfovibrionales bacterium
AGTATAGATAGCAGTGTAGTTAAAAATTCTTAACTAGAAGGCAAAATGTAAACGCAATTACTGTTTAGGGCAATTTTAAAGAACGGTTTACATTTAGTTTTAGATTATATAAGATATTCAAAGAGTTTTATCTTTTACCTAATTGAAAAGAGATTGAGACAAAATAGTTGGGTGTATTTAGATACCCGTTTTTTTCAAAGTACTATATTTGCTTTTATTAAAGGAGATTGAAACATGGAAATTTTAATAATTATTTTTGGAATAGGAGTTATTATGTGGTTATATGAAGTAATTTCCTCTTAATCCATTGGTACAAAAAAACGATTTGTAGTTCAAAAATGCAAAAATCTGATTCACATATCTAATTATAACAATTAGTTATAAGATTTATCTGACAAACTCATGAGATGAAAGTTGATGTTTACCTCTAATAAGAAAAGGCTAAAATAAATTTATATCCCACATGGTTCAGATGAAACCTCATATCTACTGCCTGTATATGCCACCCTACAAGCCTTTATATCCCACATGGTTCAGATG
>JAOACK010000162.1 GCA_026417875.1 Thermodesulfovibrionales bacterium
CATTTACCTTCAACCTTTGATTGAGAATAGTAGAGATTATACATTTTTCCACAGTACTTGGATGTTCTTCGTTCCTTGAGCCTTTTCATTAAATCTTCAAAAGGAACATCAAGATTTAATGCTAAGTCTAATGGTATATTCATTTCAGAAAGCATTTTGTCAAGAGCTTCAGCCTGAGCAACATTTCTTGGAAAACCATCAAGAATAAATCCTTTCTTACAATCATCTTGAGAAAGCCTTTCTTTAACCATCCCAAGAACTACACTGTCAGGCACAAGTTCTCCTCTGTCCATATATTTAACCTATTATGAATTTAAAAGCAACTTAAATTTTATAATTTTATAATAAGTTTTGCTTATAAAGTTCGGCGTATTTTAGCAAATATTCTTTCAATTTGTCAAGCGCCTCTCTTCTATGACTTAATCGATCTTTTTCGTCTGGAAGCATCTCGGCAAAAGTTAATTTATGACCCTCTGGAATAAACACAGGATCATAACCAAACCCCAAATTACCTCTCGGCTCAAATATTATAT
>JAOACK010000163.1 GCA_026417875.1 Thermodesulfovibrionales bacterium
ACCTTATACAGGTCATTTTTCGCCATAAAAGGTGTCTTTGTCAGTTGGTAGCCTCTTCTTTCCTCTTCATCCTCTACAAATCTTTGAAGGGTCTGAATGATCTTCGCACCCTTCGGCATAAGCAGTGGCAGTCCTTGCCCGATATATTCAGCAGTGGTAAATAGGTCCAGCTCCCGACCAAGCTTATTATGATCCCTTTTCTTTGCTTCCTCGATTTTTGCCAAATACTCCTCTAATTCGCTCTTCTTTGGGAAGGCGGTACCATAGATTCTCTGGAGCATCTTATTCTTTTCGTTCCCTCTCCAGTAGGCACCTGCTACCTGGGTTAGTTTCACCGCTTTAACTTTTCCGGTGGAAAGCAAATGAGGGCCAGCACAGAGATCGACAAATTCACCTTGCTGATAGAAAGATATTTCCGCATCTGCAGGCAGATCATTGATCAGCTCCACCTTATACGGTTCCTGCTTTTCCTCCATGAGTTTCAATGCCTCGCCTCTAGGCAGCGTAAACTTCTCAATGGGCAGATCTTCTT
>JAOACK010000164.1 GCA_026417875.1 Thermodesulfovibrionales bacterium
CAGAAGTTTTCCAACCTCTTCAATAAGTCTTTCAATCTGTGAAATATCAGTTTTACAATATCCGAGCCTTTTAGAAAAACCGAGAAGATACTCTGTTTCAGCTAATGATCCCAGTGCTATATTTATAAATTGAAGAAGCTCCTTTTTGCCTTTTCTCGCATAACCTTCTGCTATGTTTGCAGGTATGGATAAAGCTGCTCTTCTTAATTGAGAAGTTAAACCAAAAATCTCAGATTTAGGAAAATTATTTGTTAGTTTGTAAATCTCAAAGGCAAGTTCATCAGCTTTTTGAAAAACAATAAGCTCTTTATATTTTGCCATAGATTAATTATATCAAAACTTTTTAGTTCTTCCGCTCTACAGACTTCCGCTCTTCCGCTCTAAGACGTCGCAATCCCTTCTAAATGAGGTCAGATTTAGAGCAGCAGAGCAGTAGCGCAGTAGAGCAGTAGTCAAAGACCTTTTAGAGCAACTCCCTCTTACGAAGTAACTGGAAATTAAAGAAACTGCTGCTCTGCTGGTCTGCTGGTC
>JAOACK010000165.1 GCA_026417875.1 Thermodesulfovibrionales bacterium
TGTTGGACTGGGAATTTTTTACTCCATTATTTTCACCCGTCCCTTAAAAACAATGAATAGTATTGCATTGGAAATGGCTCGTGGAAAATTCACTATGCGTACAGGAATAAATAGTCAGGATGAAATAGGCCAGTTGGGAAACTCTCTTGATTTATTAGCCTCTGAACTTTTGGATGCTACTGAAAAAGTCAATAAGCTTGAGCAGGTTAGGAGGGATTTTGTTGCAAATGTCTCCCATGAATTCAGAACTCCTCTTACCGTTATGAGAGGTTCCCTTGAAGCACTTTCTGATGGTACCATCGAAGATAAAGAGGATATAAAGCGTTATTACCAGACAATGCTTTCAGAAACCCGCAGTCTTGAGAGACTTGTAAGCGATCTCCTGGAACTTTCGCGCCTTCAGTCAGGGAAAATAACAATTCATAAGGAGCCGGTCCATATACCAAGCCTTATCTCAGATGTGGTCAAGAGCATGCAAACAATTGCAAACAGGAAAGAAATACAGATAGATTGTATAATACCCCATGAGG
>JAOACK010000166.1 GCA_026417875.1 Thermodesulfovibrionales bacterium
GGCCACCAGTCCTGTGGCGTGGTTAGAACTTTTTCGATATCTTTCTTTACTTCTGCAAGATTCAGACTTTCAAACTCTTTTGCGTAATCGTAATTCTCACCGTATGGATTTGCGTGGGAGCAGTTTTGTCTCAAAATCCTTAAGTTTAACCTCTCGGGCCACCATTCGGAAATCCAACGTTTTTTGTCCATGTCCATGTTACACCTCCTTGGATTTAATTATAAGTAATATTATATGCAAATAATTTTCATTGTCAACAAATATGTACCTACTCGAAAAGCTCTGGTCTCTCAGACGATACATACTATTTGTGTAAACATTATGTTAGGTGACAAGGTCATTATCCGAAAATACGAAACTAGTCAATTCAGTATTAGTAAAGGCTGGTTATTTTTTGTTTTAGTATTTGAAAGAAACATGCGTTTGGTAAGAAACTTGGAAGAGGGAGGGCTACTGCAAAAAGCCTCACGTAGGTCCGGTATCACGGTAATACTAAACCTTATGCTCGGGGACTATTAAGAAGC
>JAOACK010000167.1 GCA_026417875.1 Thermodesulfovibrionales bacterium
CGTATTGATATGCAATTGCTATTGCTTGTTCTTGCTTTATATCCCACATGGTTCAGATGAAACTAATTTTATTATAATATTCATTAAGCAAATACAAAAACTTTATATCCCACATGGTTCAGATGAAACTCAGATCGCGAAACATAAGGCTCTTGTTCATATAAAACTTTATATCCCACATGGTTCAGATGAAACCAGATCGCGAAACATAAGGCTCTTGTTCATATAAAACTTTATATCCCACATGGTTCAGATAATACTTTTTGTATTTAATCCTCATTTTTAACCTCCGTAACCTTTATATCCCACATGGTTCAGATAATACAAGAAGGTTATTTTGTCGATTTTGATTGACCTTTCCTTTATATCCCACATGGTTCAGATAATACTGTTGTTTCTTTTAGTTCTGAAGCCCAAGTTGAACGCCTTTATATCCCACATGGTTCAGATAATACCCGAGCGAGCGAGTACCGCAGTTAAACATTTTGACGCTTTATATCCCACATGGTTAAGATAATAC
>JAOACK010000168.1 GCA_026417875.1 Thermodesulfovibrionales bacterium
TTTCTAAACTGCGTTCATGAAGAAAATCCCTTATAATGGGAATTGAAAGTGTTCTAGAAATTTTGCTATTTCATATTGTTCCTTTATGTTCATGAAGAAAATCCCTTATAATGGGAATTGAAAGAGAAGCCACCGCCCGCGGCCATGGGGTGGCGGACTTTAGTTCATGAAGAAAATCCCTTATAATGGGAATTGAAAGAATCTACTACTACAAAAAAGTTAAATATTGTGAAGGTTCATGAAGAAAATCCCTTATAATGGGAATTGAAAGAATCGGAGAATCCAACAAAAGAAACGAAATCATATGTTCATGAAGAAAATCCCTTATAATGGGAATTGAAAGAAAGGATGAGGCATTTCCGTACTTCCTAAAACTTTGTTCATGAAGAAAATCCCTTATAATGGGAATTGAAAGGACCGTTTCGTACGGCTCGATATCGACCGAGAGCCAGAGTTCATGAAGAAAATCCCTTATAATGGGAATTGAAAGTTCACCTTGTTGAACGTGCCCTCCAGCAG
>JAOACK010000169.1 GCA_026417875.1 Thermodesulfovibrionales bacterium
CATCTGAACCATGTGGGATATAAAGTATTCGAGATGCCATTCGTAGCGTTCTCGGTCATTCGTTTCATCTGAACCATGTGGGATATAAAGGAGACTGCAAAGATATGGGCAGAAGAGCACGGAATAAGTTTCATCTGAACCATGTGGGATATAAAGGGATTAGGTAATGTAACAGGAACCACAATCTTACGCATGTTTCATCTGAACCATGTGGGATATAAAGTTGTAGTTGTCGAAAGCAACTTCGCCGCTCTCTTTGTTTCATCTGAACCATGTGGGATATAAAGATATATCTGTCTACAATTTCATTTTTTCTTTTTGTCGTGTTTCATCTGAACCATGTGGGATATAAAGATAGATGTGGCAATAGCACCAAATGAGCCTGCAGCAAAGTTTCATCTGAACCATGTGGGATATAAAGTCGAAAGCATCAAAAAAGAAATCAGAAAATGCCTGTTGCGTTTCATCTGAACCATGTGGGATATAAAGGTGGCTATAAAACATTGTCCAGCCGTATT
>JAOACK010000170.1 GCA_026417875.1 Thermodesulfovibrionales bacterium
AAGCAGGGATGTTTAATGTTTGCTTTTCAAACCCGTAAGTTTCATCTGAACCATGTGGGATATAAAGTGGCGTAGCGTTATCAACAAAATATTTACAAAATTTGGTTTCATCTGAACCATGTGGGATATAAAGATTTAGTTTTATAAATATATTGCCCAAATTCTAAACGTTTCATCTGAACCATGTGGGATATAAAGTTGATGCTTCGTGATAATCTAATATTTGTCCTGCATGTTTCATCTGAACCATGTGGGATATAAAGAACAATAGTCCCACCAGGTTTTATAATTCTATATAGGTTTCATCTGAACCATGTGGGATATAAAGTAATATACTACTCCTTTATTTCAATCATTTTATAAGTTTCATCTGAACCATGTGGGATATAAAGTCTTTTTTTAAAGTTAATAATTCTTTGCTACTAAATGGTTTCATCTGAACCATGTGGGATATAAAGTTGCAATACCATCATCGGACACATTTTCAGTTATATAGTTTCATCTGAACCATGTGGGA
>JAOACK010000171.1 GCA_026417875.1 Thermodesulfovibrionales bacterium
CACCAAGTCCTGCAGGAACGGGGACAGCTTATTTCAATTCCCATTATAAGGGATTTTCTTCATGAACGTCAAAGAGTTAAACGGTAAGAACGAAAGCGCAAAATTTCAATTCCCATTATAAGGGATTTTCTTCATGAACTTCTCTAAAAATTTTGATTTTCAACCACTGAAAAATTTCAATTCCCATTATAAGGGATTTTCTTCATGAACTATATGAAATAATGTAAAGAATCTAAATAATCTAAATTTCAATTCCCATTATAAGGGATTTTCTTCATGAACGGTGTATTTTGAGAGTTTTAAGGAATTCCTTATCCGATTTCAATTCCCATTATAAGGGATTTTCTTCATGAACTCATTTCCACTCCTCCAGACTTTTGTTCAAATATTTAGATTTCAATTCCCATTATAAGGGATTTTCTTCATGAACTCGATAGTCGCCATTGCGGAGGCTAAAAAATGAAATTTCAATTCCCATTATAAGGGATTTTCTTCATGAACACGGAGTCGATCATG
>JAOACK010000172.1 GCA_026417875.1 Thermodesulfovibrionales bacterium
GAACAATGAAGTGTCCTTTTCGGTCAACGGTCTTTTTGGTGTTCATGAAGAAAATCCCTTATAATGGGAATTGAAAGATGGAGCAAGCGCTGCAGAAGCTGAAGGAAGTCATGGTTCATGAAGAAAATCCCTTATAATGGGAATTGAAAGGAATTTTCCCACACTTGGATTCGGCGGAGGAGTTCGTTCATGAAGAAAATCCCTTATAATGGGAATTGAAAGAAATACATTAGGATCTTTATCCCGCTCTCGCCTAGCGTTCATGAAGAAAATCCCTTATAATGGGAATTGAAAGGGTTGCTTCTGGCATTATTGCGATGATAGTTGCGTGTTCATGAAGAAAATCCCTTATAATGGGAATTGAAAGTTTTACTCCGAGCTTTTTCCACAGCTGGTTTACCACGGTTCATGAAGAAAATCCCTTATAATGGGAATTGAAAGAACACTGTCCTGTCGAATAATGCCAAGTTTCCTGTTATGTTCATGAAGAAAATCCCTTATAATGGGAATTGAAAG
>JAOACK010000173.1 GCA_026417875.1 Thermodesulfovibrionales bacterium
GTTCAGATGAAACTATCAAAAAGACTTTATTAATAGAGTGAAGAAAAACAACTTTATATCCCACATGGTTCAGATGAAACCTTAATTGTTTGACAAATGCTGTTTTTAGTCTCAAAGTTATTATTTACGGGCATTTCATTAAGTTTTATGATTCGGTACAGACAGCCTCAAAATAGAGTTTTTTGCATCAACCCTCTAATCGTGTTTTTATATTATTAGCAAAAATGCCTCCAATTACTTGGATAATAAGCATTCCCAGCTTATTTGCTACAAAACAGGTTCGATGCAAAATACACCCCTCTTAAATAATATCTGAACCCAAGCCCTTGTTTTGCTCTATGAGCATTTTTAAGTAGCGTACAGCCCTTAAAAATTGCAAGGGATGTGAGTTTTCCCCAGCGAGGTGGCTAGTCATGCAAGCACATAGGCTTGCATGGGGAAGGGTTCATGTGGCATTCCCATTTCCCACGACCTAATTGTCACGGTGTCAATCGCCGTCCTACCAGAAGAAAGG
>JAOACK010000174.1 GCA_026417875.1 Thermodesulfovibrionales bacterium
GAATAAGACGTCCGAGTATTACATTCTCTTTTAAACCTGACAAATTATCCACTCTACATTCAATTGCTGCTTGCGTAAGTATTCGGCTTGTTTCTTGGAACGAAGCCGCTGATAAAAATGACTCAGAAGCACTCGCAACAGCAGTAATTCCTAAAAGAATCGGTTCAGCTTTAGGTAATCTTATATCTTTTATTTCATCGTACTTCTTTTCTTTTTTTAATTCTTTAATATAATCTTCTAACTTTTTAATCTCTTCCTCAAAAACTTTTCTCTGAACGATCTCACCATAAATAAACTCATAAAATTTCTTCGATTTATAATTCTTAGGCAACACTCCAGGATCAACAATTCTTACAAAAGATAACATCTGTTTTATTATTATCTCTATGTGTTTATCATTAATAGTAACACCTTGTAATCTATAAACACCTTGAATTTCGTTTAGTAAAAATTCTTGTAAGTGCTGAACACCTCTAATAGCTAAATACTTATGAGGATCTATGGTCCCTTCAG
>JAOACK010000175.1 GCA_026417875.1 Thermodesulfovibrionales bacterium
ATATGTTTATGATGTAATTAGAGGTGGTTCTGCTTATAAGGCAGGAATAAAGGAAGGGGATATAATTGTTTCAATAAATGATATTGAAGTTAATACAATGATGGAGCTTAAAGAAATTATTTATAAAATAGGTTCAGGTAATAAATGTAATGTAACAATAAAAACACCTTTAGGAACAAACAAAACTGTTGAGGTTGTTTTAGGAAGACAAATATGACCACCACTTTCAAAGTGGTGGTATATTTATGATTTTTAGGAGGGATATTGTTATGAACATTACTATAATTTCAGTAGGAAAATTAAAAGAAAAGTATTTAAAGGAAGGTATAAATGAATATTTAAAACGTTTATCTAAATATGCCAAGGTTGAAATAATAGAGGTATCTGATGAAAAGGCACCAGAAAATCTTTCACAAAAGGAAGAAGAACAAATAAAGGATAAAGAGGGACAAGGTATCCTAAAACATATAAAGGACAATATGTATGTTGTTGCACTTGACATAAAAGG
>JAOACK010000176.1 GCA_026417875.1 Thermodesulfovibrionales bacterium
GAATATGGGGTTAAGCAGTATAAAGAGATGGGCAAAGTTTCATCTGAACCATGTGGGATATAAAGCTGGTTCTATTCTTATCTCAACAATAGGAGGTGTTTCGTTTCATCTGAACCATGTGGGATATAAAGTTTTCAATCGCTTTTTCTATAAGATCTGGTGTAAATGTTTCATCTGAACCATGTGGGATATAAAGTTCTCTATCGCTTTTTCAATAAGCTCTGGTGTAAATGTTTCATCTGAACCATGTGGGATATAAAGATTGTTTCTTCAATCAAGAAACAAAAATAATGTACGGTTTCATCTGAACCATGTGGGATATAAAGTGTATAATCTGTTGAACTACCTAGATTTGCACTTACAGTTTCATCTGAACCATGTGGGATATAAAGCTATCAGTTATTATTTCTTCCGTATAAGTATAAAACAGTTTCATCTGAACCATGTGGGATATAAAGATATTAAAACATTTCCCGTCTGAAATAATAGATTTGTTTCATCTGAAC
>JAOACK010000177.1:0-242 GCA_026417875.1 Thermodesulfovibrionales bacterium
CATCAACATGGTATAGGAGTAATAATGGACTGGGTGCCATCGCATTTTCCTAAGGATGGACATGGTCTAATAAGATTTGATGGTACAGCTCTCTATGAACATGAAGACCCTCGTAAGGGCGAACATAAAGATTGGGGAACTTTAATTTTTAATTATAGTAGGAACGAAGTCAGAAATTTTCTAATTGCAAATGCCTTATTTTGGTTTGATGTTTATCATATAGACGGTTTAAGAGTTGATGC
>JAOACK010000177.1:252-503 GCA_026417875.1 Thermodesulfovibrionales bacterium
CTGAGAAGAATGAATGAGGTAACACATGGATATTATCCGGGCACATTAACCATCGCTGAAGAGTCTACTTCTTGGCCCATGGTTACTCGGCCAACTTACATTGGTGGATTAGGTTTTACAATGAAATGGAATATGGGATGGATGCATGATACGTTATTCTATTTTTCAAGAGATCCCATTTATAGAAAATATCATACCAATGCTATAACATTTAGTCTCTTATATGCATTTTCAGAAAATTTTGTTTTGCC
>JAOACK010000178.1 GCA_026417875.1 Thermodesulfovibrionales bacterium
CTTGTTGAGAGACCTTTACGGGAGCTGCTTTATATCCCACATGGTTCAGATAAAACTCTTTCGATAGTGTTCGATGACAAAAGCAAAACACCTTTATATCCCACATGGTTCAGATAAAACAAAAAGGAGGTCAAAATGATTCACGACACTTACAACTTTATATCCCACATGGTTCAGATAAAACGGTGTTCTTAGGAATGAGGCAGATACATCAAGTTTTACTTTATATCCCACATGGTTCAGATAAAACAAAAAGATATTCGAACAATTGCAAGCATCTTACAAGCTTTATATCCCACATGGTTCAGATAAAACCGCCTCCACCCTTCGAAGAAGGGTTAATGCCAAAGAGCTTTATATCCCACATGGTTCAGATAAAACTTGCAGAAGGCGTGACAGAAGCATTTAACCATCCAGCTTTATATCCCACATGGTTCAGATAAAACTTGGTTGCGGTGTTGAATAAGACAGAAAAAGTGTTGACTTTATATCCCACATGGTTC
>JAOACK010000179.1 GCA_026417875.1 Thermodesulfovibrionales bacterium
CCCAAACACAGCATCAAGAATTTGTTTTTGTTAGTTCATGAAGAAAATCCCTTATAATGGGAATTGAAAGGTTCTTGACGGCGGATGTGGTCAGCGATGGAGATGTGTTCATGAAGAAAATCCCTTATAATGGGAATTGAAAGACCTGTCCTTGTGGAGTCTGTGGCGGGGTAATGGGAAGTTCATGAAGAAAATCCCTTATAATGGGAATTGAAAGGAACGTGAACATCACCCTGCAGCAGCCCATAACCAGTTCATGAAGAAAATCCCTTATAATGGGAATTGAAAGTTGTTCCACAAGGCACACCTTTCCTTCGCACACGAGGTTCATGAAGAAAATCCCTTATAATGGGAATTGAAAGATACGGTCACCGATATGCTAGAAATAGTGGTTAAGTTCATGAAGAAAATCCCTTATAATGGGAATTGAAAGCGCCGTACGAAGAGAACAAGGCGGTCTACGAGAAGATGTTCATGAAGAAAATCCCTTATAATGGGAATTG